>CAZILR010000097.1:0-9267 GCA_964539995.1 uncultured Planctomyces sp. | reverse complement strand
GTCACGGTGACGCAGCGGATTGCCTACAACGTCGCCTTCGAGCCGCTCTCACAAGTGCGGCTGATGGTGCCGCGAACCATTGAGAATCGAGTGCGATTCCGCCTGCGCGATTCGACCGGCCAAACCAAGCCTCTGCCGCCCCCCGTGTTCACGGCCTTGGAGATTGACCAAGCCCGCCAATGCCGGCTGTCTCTGGACCCGCCGCAAGTTGGCAAATTTGACGTGCTCGCGGAATTCGATGTCGGCACCTCTGGCGTGACCAGCAATGAGTCCTCTCAAGTCAGCATTCCCGTGTTGCAATCGTCGGACGCGGAATTCGACGCGACGCGAGTGAAGTGGAACACCGGTGAAACGCTGGTGGCATCGCTCGATGACCCTGCCACCTGGAGTCCGGAACTCGGTGCCGACAAGACATCCTCGTGGAAAGCCAGTGGAGCCAAGACGGCGATTGGCATGAAGATCGCCGCGGCCGGCGACTCGGCGTTGCAGGATTTCACGGTGCATCGAGCGCTCATTCGCACGGTCGTCAGCGAAGGCCGGCGACACTCGCAAGCGTTGTTTGAACTCGATCGCGACGTGCGTGAAATCACGCTCACCCTGCCCCCCGAAATCTCTTCGCAGCATTTTGGTGCTTGGTGGAATCAGACCGCCGTTTCTGTCGAGCCGATCACTCGCAATCAGACGGCGAGCGGCGTCGAAATCCGTTTGCGCCGACCTTCTTCACGCGAGAAGAATGCGTCATCACCGGAGCCTGCCGACGACAGCGACAAGCTCAAGGAAATTTTGTGGCTCGATTATTACTCGGAAGAACCCACGCACTTTGGTTGGAGCAATCAACTTCAACTGGTGACGCCACAATTCGCGAGCACGGTCTGGGTGGCGCAAACCATCTGGCAGGTCGTCTTACCGGCGGATCAACATCTGCTGACGACGCCTCGCGATTACGCCACTCAGTTTCATTGGCAGCGGTCACTCCTGTTGTGGAGCCGTCAGCCCAACTTTGGCTACGACCGCATTGATCGCGTGCTCAACGAGGCCGCGCCCAACAAGAGTGACTCTCTTCTCTGGGAGTCGTCCCTGGCGGGCGGATCGGCCGAGCACAATGTTTATCCCGTGAGTTGCTTTGGTCCTCCGCAGCCGTTGGTTTTTTGGAGCATGAGCCGTTCGGCGGTGGTCGGCTGTGGCGCGGGACTGGCGTTGTTGTTGGGCTTCGTGCTGATCCGCATCCCGGCGACTCGGCATGTCCTGACGTTCCTGGTGGTCGGGTTCGTCATGTCGCTCGCAGCGCTGTGGTTCGCTGAGCCTGTCAAAGTCCTGTTGCAGCCGGCGGTCCTAGGAGCAGCGATGGCTGTGATCGCGGCCCTGATCGACCGCGTTGGCCGCCGCCAACCGCAAACACCGATGGTCACACTGTCGTCGCCGAGCGATTTTTTCGCCGCATCAGGATCGGGTGTGCGACTTGCCAACATTCAAGCGATCGCCGACACACCGACGGCTCCGCCGCAGGTCGTCCTTCCCAGCGAACCGATCTCGGCTTCCGGGTCCGCGTCCGGAGGACGATAGCGATGTCGGTGCATTCACTAACCCGAAGCGCCAGCGAGGGCTAACGTCCCCAAACACTCCGTATTAGAGGCCGTCTGAAGCGTTCGCCCTCGCTGGCGCTTCGGGTTAGTTTGTTGAGCGTCTTGTTGCCGTTGATGTTTGTGAACGCAACCGCTCAGGCGGAAGACAAACCACCAACCGTTCGACACATCTTCGTCCCGGCCGGGAACCCGAAGGTCTGGCCGAAGGGTGAACGCGAGTTGGTTCCCTTCGAGGAGTACCTCGAACTTCGCGAGGCGAATCAACTCACTCGGCCGTCGCGGCGTGGGGCGAGCATCGAATGGCAGTCTTTGTCTGCGACGTTTGATCCGTCGCGCGGCGTTCTGACGGACGGACGCTGGGAGGCGGAGGTTCGCGGCAGCGAAAAGCAACCGCGACTTTTGTCGCTGGAGCCTCTCGATCTGCCGATCTCGGAATTGAAGTGGGCCGATGGCGACGCGGTGTGGGGGACGACTCCGTCGGGCGAAACGCTGCTGCAGGTTGATGCGGCGGAACGGCGTTTGGAAGGCAAGTTCTCGCGTCAAGGACGGCGTTTGCTGCGGACGTGGCAATTCGATTTGCGGTTGGCGACGGCCACGGTTTCGGAATTCAAGCTGCGCGTGCCGGCGAAGTATTCGGTGTCCTGTTCCGACGCGACGATTCGCGGACCATTGACCAGCGGCGAAGAAGGGTGGCGTCTGTGGCAACTGAATCTCGGCAGTCAGTCCCGTTGCGAAGTTCTGATCGTCGAGTCACAAGCCGCCGCGCCGACAGTACCGGTGGTCGTTTATGAGCAGACCTCGTCGTATGTGCTGCGAGAGGCGGAGATCGAGGTGCAATGCGAGATCAGCGCCGAAGTCTTTCACACTCCGAAAGCGACTCTGGAATTCATGGTCCCAGAGGATTTGTCGATTTACACCGTCGGCTTCGCGGGAGACTCGCGGCTGCCGTGGCGAGACCTGCCGCGCGTGCCGGGCCAGCCGCGTCAGATCGAAGTGGCGCTGCCAGAGCCGCAGATTGGACGCGTGCGCGCCTTGCATCTGCTGGCTGGCGTGGCCGCGAAATGGCAGCCGGCATTCGTGTTGCCACGGATCACACTCGCCAATGGTTGGTTCACCAGCGGACGTTGGAATGTGTCGGTGGACTCGCCGTTGGTGTGGCATGCGCTGCGTCCGGTCGGCCTACGGCTGACGGAGGTCAACGCTAACTCTCCGACGACACGACGCCTTTCGTTCACGCAATTTTTGGCAGATGCCTCATTGGGTATCGATCTCTCGTCTCCGGTTGCTCAACTGACTTCGCATGGGTTGCAGCGGCTCACGGCTCGCGAGACGACATGGCGACTGGTCAGCGAATGGCTTTGGCAATCGAACACCGGCGTGGCGTTTGGGACGCGATGTCGAATCCCAATCGGTTGGGAAGTGCTTGACGTGCAATCGCTCCCCGAATCCGCAGCTTCGGAAGTGCGGCATTGGGACGTCGTCAAGGACACCACCGGTGAGCAAGTGCTAGTCATCGACTTCGTGACGCCGCTTGAGGGGACCGCGGCGCATCGCATTCAAGTCGTGGCCCGTCGGATGCGGGCGCTCGCGGCCGAGCGTGATGCGTTCGAGCTACCGACGCCGCTCGATTGCCGACATGCCGAGCAATTACTGATCGCGCAACCTCCCGCCGGTTGGCGTTGGGATTTGCCGAGTAGCGAGGTTGTGCCAGCACCCACGGCCATCAAACGAATGGGCAGTCCGTGGCTGGATTTTTCGCTGTGGAAAGAGGATTCCCCGTTCTGGACTGCGGCCACGTTGCTCAATCGTTCGACGCAGATTGATGCGCCGCTGCGCCCGGTCGCGGCGTTCATCCCAGATGTCGCTCAACCCGCGAACGCATCGACAAGCACCGCCACTCCGAACACGCCGGTCGCGATCACGGCTCCGGCGGCCACTGATCCGGTCGGCCACTCAAGTGGTGCGTTTCGCGAGGCCGCGACTGGGCAACTGGTGTGGACGTCGGCCGAGTTGCGATCTTTGATTTTTCCGGGAGGCGACGGTGATGACGTGCATGTGCTGTCGCTGCGAGCGGCACAAGTCGCGCGCGTCGGGCGACTCGAATTCGATCTGCCGAAACCGGCGGAGTTGATTTCGATCCGCATGAATGGCGTGCGTGCCGAGTCACAGCGCGAAGGGAACCGCTTTCGTCTGCCCACGATCCCGCAAGGGGGATTGCAGTCTTTGGAAATTCAGTATCGCGTTGCGTCCGACCGTGACTTCTTGCGGAACCGGCAAACGATTCCGGTGCCGCGAGTCGATGCGCCGGTGCTCGGCTTTCGTTGGCTGTTCGCGTTCCCGCCCGAAGCACGGCTGACGGAAGAACCAAGCGGCTTGCGACTGCTGCAACCGCTCGAACCGACGCCGTGGTCGCGACGGTTTTTTGGACCGTTGGGACGTGATGGCTCAGAGTTGTTCAATCCTCTTTCGAACGCCGCGTGGCGCGAACTGTGGGAGCCGTCCAAGCCCGCGTTCAGTGACGAGAACACGCTCGAAACCTTGTTCGCTCCGCCGGGCTGGCGAGTGCGTGAGGCGGTCGCCGCGACATTGCCAACCGAAATCACTTGGCTCACTTGGAGCGGCGTGCAAGTCCGCGTGCTGGCTTGGATCGGAATGCTGCTGAGCGTGTCCGTCGGTTGCGTGCTGCGCGTGCGGCGTGCCAGTCCACGAGTGCATATCGCCGCGTTCTGGATGGGACTGTGTACGGTCGGAGTCGTTCTCTCCGCTCCAGTTTATGCGGAGATTCTTGGTGGCTGTTTCATCGGGGCGTTGATCGCCGCGCTCATTCCGCGCCGGTTGGTGATGAGCTATGCCAATCAACGTGAAGCGGCCGGACGCGGTGCGTTCGAGGCGACCGTCGCGTTTCAGCGAGTGGTCGGCGCACTGGTTGTCTCGGTGGTGATTCTGTCGTCGGCGTTCGCTCAGGAGACAAAGAGGACGAGCGAGACGACTGCGGCACAAGGTGAAATGTTTGATGTGCTGATTCCCATCGACAACCCCACTGATGCGACGGGGGAGGTCGTGCGGCCTCCAGAGAAATATCTGCTGGCCTTCGTGCCGAAGGAGTTGTTGACTCGCTGGCGAGAACGGCGTGCTCAACAGGCCGAGCCAGCCAGTTTGATCGAGTCCGCGCGGTACGAAATGGATTGGCAAGATGGCTCCGTCCGAGCCGAGTTTCGCGTGCATCGGTTGCGGTCTCGGCAACCGCTGACGTTGCGGTTCCCGTTCGTCAAGGTGCCGCTGGCTGGAACGAACGCCTGCCTCGTCGATGGCAAACCTCACGCGGTGACCGTCAGCGAAACCGGCGACGCCCTGTTGGTCGAGTTGCCGGCGAGCGAAGCGGCGAGGGGCGAGGGGCGAGGGGCGAGGGAGCAGGAGGAAGCTCTTCAAGCGAGTTCGGATGGGCCTGCCACGCATCAGGTCGTCTTTTCTTTGTTGCCGCCGATCGTCTCCGAGGACAACTTGCAGCGTGTGTCGTTGACGGTTCCGCCCGTGTTGGCGAGTCATCTCGTCGTGAAATCTCCACCGTCGGCCGAGTTGGAATTCCCGAAGGCACGCGGTGAGCAGCAAGGAAACTCGGCGGCGGCCGTGTGGACCGCGAGGCTTGGAAAGCAGTCCGAATGGTCGCTGGAGTTGTTGCGTTCCGGCGTGACTCGTCCTCGCAGCGCGGTCGATCTGAAAGCGGATGTGTCGTGTCTGGCGGAACTCACGCCGACCGTTTTGCGGCAGCGGTATCGCGTGCGATACGCGGTCGCTTCCGGAGAAGTCAACGAGGTCGCCTGGCTGCTGCCTCGCGGCGTTTTGCTGCGCGACGGCGAGGTCATGGCGGACGATCTGTTGCAGTGGAAGCTGGAGCCGATGGCCGATGGACGGCAGCGATTGATCGTGGAGTTCGATCGGCCGCAGACCGGCGAATTCGTGGTCGATGTCGCGGGGCTGCAACCGCCGCTCGGCTCTGCCGAGCAATTGAATTGGCAACCGTGGATCATCGACACCACCGCGGACAGCGCGCCAAATCTGGTCGTTCCCAAGTCACGATCGTTCGCATTGGGAGTCTCGTCGCTGCCGGGCTTCAAGGTCGCGCCTCCGGTCGAGTTGGACCGAACCGCGCCGCTGAGCGAGTCCGCATTCGCGAAGAGTTGGGGCACGGCGACATTACTCCGTCAGCCGCAAGTCAGCGTGCAGTTGCTCGCGCCGGCGGAACTGACATTCGCCGTCACGCCGCTCACACCGCAGCGTAAAGTGCGGCAGGAGTTGTTGCTCAAAGTCGGACGCCAAGCCTTCGAGTGGGCGTTGTACGCCGAAGTCGCGACGGCCGGCTCGCCCGCGTTTCAGCATGACGTCACGCTGGCTCCGCACTTCCGTGTCGATGACGTTTCGGTCACCGAGGACGAGGCCGAGCGGCTCGTGAGTTGGACTCAATCGGATCAACGGCTGTCGTTGTTCTTGCGGGATTCGACGTCCGGAATCCAGAACGTCTTCTTGCAAGGCCGCGATGCTGTGCCTGCGGATGGACGCTTGCCGATTCCGACTCGCTGGTTCGCCGATGCCGAATCGACCGACTTCACGTTGCGCGTGACACACGATCCCAGTTGGCAGGTCGAGGTACTCGACGATCAACAGCAGCCACTCAATCCGAGTGAGGCCGGCGGCTCGATCCCCGATCAGACCGAACTGGTGCTCGGCAAATTCCGCGCGGACTTGAAGTCCCTGTCGCTCGACGTGCGGCTCACACCACATCAGCCCGCTGGTCACGCGGCGGCTTGGACGCAGGTGTCGCTCAAGCCGGGTGACTCGTGGTCCTGGCAGCATGTCGAACGACTGCTCGACGAAGGTCAAATCACGGCTCGTATTTTTTGGCCGGCCGCTTGGGCGAGCAGCGGCTCGATGACGTTGTCCCCCGCACTGAAAGAGCTGGCACGTCGTCCGCTGCCGGATGGCATCGAATTGACCGTGCAGTCGTTGCCCGACGTCGCCGGCTTGCGCGAAGTCTTGTTTGAATCGCAACCGGCCGCACCTCCGGCGGACTCGCCACCTGCGTCCAATCCTGCTCCGATTCGTGTCGCGTCTCCCACGTCACTCGATGTCGCCGAGCGCACACACCACTGGCTGATCGCTGATGACTTGCAACACTGGCTGCGGAACTCGACGACGACTTCGCTTCAACCGCTAGAGGACTCGAACTCTCTGCCAGATCGCTTGCCGCGGACTCCGGCCGAGGCTCCTGCGAAGTGGCTCCAGGCTCCCAACGCGCCCGTGCTGGAATTGACTCCGCCCGAACCGACGGGAGCACCGCCGTCACCGAAGTTGCTTTGGATGGACACGACCGTCTGGGTTGCCGACGGAGCGATCACTCAAGGCCGCACCTGGTTGTTGTTGCAACCGCACGGCTTGCGAGAACTCGTGCTCGATCGGCCGGACGACGTGCGTTGGGTCGCGGCCTTTGTCGGCGATCGTCCCCGTGAACTCTCGGACGAGTTGTCGCAGAACGCTCTGCAGTTCGACGAGTTGCCGAGCGAATCGCTGTTGTGGCTGTCGGTCTTCTGGCGGATCGAAGCGACGCAGCGAGATCGTATCGTGGCTCGGCGCGATACCCGGTTGCCGATGCCGGCGGATGCGTCGCTCCGTTCGTTGCATCACGATTTGACGTTGATCTCCTCCGGCCACAGCGAACTCTCTTCAACACACGGAGCACGCCGCGTGCAGGACTGGGATGGACGTCTCTCGCGAGCCGCGCACATCTTCCAATCGCTGCCGACGTCTCCGGCCGCGATGAATGGCAGTCTGCGCCGCTTGTGGCAACTCGCGGAGAGTGACTTGGCAGAGGCTCGCCAATTGATTGAAGCGCTGCCCGATTTGGGACAGGTTTCCAATTCGCCAGCACCCGCGAAATCCGAGAAGGACGGGCAGGTTGAAAACCTGCCCCACGATTCCGCGCGTGAACGACTTCGATCCGTGATGGCCGAAGCTGCCGCCGTGCAATCGCGTCTCGCCCCTGCTCTGCCCGCCTCGATTCCGGCGGCGGTGACGGAACCTTGGACCAGCGATGCTTGGCGACAGACTCCAAATTCGTGGAACGCGATTGCCGAACTCGATCAATCGGCAAGACTGTCGATCATCGTGGTGGATCGTCGCTGGCTGATTTGGATGATCGCGCTGCTAGCCGCCGTGCCGGTGATGCTGTTGTTCCGCACCTGGCTGCGTTGGCAAACCGGCGAATGGCTGGCCGCGCACCCGTATCTGGCGTGGGCCTGCCTGGGTCTGATCTGGTGGACGTGCCTGGCTCCCAGCTTGATCGGCTTTGGATTGCTTGTGCTCGCGGTAATTGTCGCGATTCGACACCGCTGGGTGACACCTTCGCAGGTTCAGACCACCAGCCCAGTAAGCTCAATTGGTCATTTATAATTGGTCGTTGGGCATTGATATTTTCCCAATGCCCAATGACCAACGACCAACGACCAATGCTTTGCTTCGTGACTTGGACAATGCCCACGTCTGGCATCCGTTCTGCCAGATGCGCGAATTCGTCGCCGATGACGCTCCGATCATCGCCTCGGCCGAGGGCTTCGAGTTGATCGACACCGACGGCCGCCGGTATCTCGATGGGGTCTCGTCGTTGTGGTGCAACGTGCATGGGCACCGGGTGCCAGAGATTGATCGTGCTGTTCGCGAGCAACTCGACCGTGTCTCGCACAGCACGCTGTTGGGGCTGTCCAACGTCCCGTCGATCGAACTTGCCGCCGAATTGGTGCGCCGCGCGCCGGTTGGACTCACACGCGTGTTCTACTCGGATGACGGAGCAACGGCCGTCGAAGTTGCACTCAAGCTGGCGTACCAATTTCATCGACAGAAGCCTCAACCGGAAGCGCGTGATCTGTTCGTCGGCATCTCCGCCGCGTATCACGGTGACACGGTCGGGACTGTCAGCCTCGGAAACATCGACGTCTTCCATCGCAGCTACGAACGATTGCTGTTCCCGACTTTGCGAGTCCCCTGCCCTGCTCTTCCTCGACTGCCACTCGGCTTCGACGCGAATTCATGGCAACAGCACTGCCTGGAGGAACTCGAACGCACGTTGGCCGCGAATGCCGATCGCATCGCCGCGTTTGTGATCGAACCACTCGTGCAAGCCGCCGCCGGCATCTTGGTGCATCCGCCCGGCTATTTGCGGCGAGTCCGTGAGCTGACTCGGCGACACGGCATCCTGATGATCGCCGATGAAGTCGCGGTCGGCTTCGGACGGACGGGAACGCTGTTCGCCTGCGAGCAGGAAAACGTCGTTCCCGATTTCCTGTGCCTGTCGAAAGGGATCACCGGCGGCTATCTGCCGCTTGCCGCGACGCTGACGACCGACGACGTCTACGACGCATTCCTCGGCGAACCGACTTCGGGACGGACCTTCTTTCACGGACACACCTACACCGGTAACCCGCTCGGTTGCGCGGCGGCTCTCGCTTCGCTGGAACTGTTCGAGAAGAACCATGTCCTCGACAACGTGGCTGAGTGTTCGAGACTCCTCACTCAGCGACTGGCAGAGATTCGCGACTGGCCGAATGTTGGCGCGATCCGCCAAAAGGGAGCCCTCGTCGGAATCGAATTGGTTGCCGACAAAGCCACTCAACAAGCCTTCGTCCCGGAACAGCGC
>CAZILR010000096.1:0-11444 GCA_964539995.1 uncultured Planctomyces sp. | reverse complement strand
GGACGATGCGGCTCCGATCACGCCGAAGGCCAAAGGCTGCATCCTGATTTGGATGGATGGCGGGCCGACGCATTTCGAGACGTTCGACCCGAAGCCGGCCGCTCCGGCGGAGATTCGTGGCGAGTTCGAACCGATCGCGACGAAGCTTCCTGGCGTTCACTTCTCGGAGCACATGCCTCGGCTGGCGAGCATCCTCGACAAGTACACGATGATCCGCTCGATCCGGCACGATCAGAACAATCACGGAGCCGGCAACCACTACATGATGACCGGAGCACCGACTCGCATCCCGGTCGGTTGCGGCGCGTTCGTCAGTTTTCATCCGAGCATGGGAGCGGTCGTCTCGCACGAACTCGGCAAAGCGAACGGTTTGCCCGCGTACTTTTCGATTCCGTCGATGACGCGATCCGGTGGGCCGAATTTCCTCGGAGCCAAGCACGCTCCCTTTGTGGTCGGCGACGATCCGAACGGTGCCGGCTTCCGGGTTCGCGATGTTGCGTTACCGAAGGGACTGACGGATGACAAATTTCATCGACGCGGCGACCTGCGAAAGCTGGTCGATACGCTGCCACGCATGAACGAGAAGGCGGCGGGCGATCCGGCACTCGCGCTTGATGAGTACTACAAGCAAGGCTTTGATCTGGTGACGTCGCCACTGGCTCAAGCCGCATTCGACATTCACAAAGAATCGGATGCAGTGCGTGATCGGTACGGCCGCAACTCGTTCGGCCAAAGACTGCTGTTGGCTCGGCGGTTGATCGAAGCGGGGGTGCCCTTCGTCACCGTGAACGATGGCGGTTGGGATCATCACGCGGACTTGTTCAATGCCTGCTCGAAGCGGCTGCCCGGATGGGACAATTCGGTTGCGACGCTGATTGAAGACCTCAGCGAGCGAGGATTGTTGGACACGACAATCGTCACGGCGCTCGGCGAGTTCGGCCGCACGCCGAAACTCTCGACACTTTCCGGTCAGAGCAAAGCCGGTCGCGATCACTGGTCGAGCGCGATGTCCGTCCTGATGGCCGGCGGTGGCACGCCCGGTGGAGTCGTCGTCGGTGCCACCGACAAGCATGGCTACTCGGCCGTTGAACGAGTCTGCTCGCCGGAGAATTTTGTTTCGACGATCTACACGAAGCTCGGCATCAACCCGGACAAAGTCGTCTACACGCCACAAGGACGACCGTCGCACCTGGTCACGAATCCAAATCCGATCGCGGAGTTGATGTCGTGACGTCCGCGCTGCTCTTGCTTGCCGCGACTGTCGTTGCCGCGCCGCCGAATGTCACCGCGTTGGTTCCTTCCGGTTGCCAGATTGGCCAGTCGGTGGAAGTCGCGGCGCAAGGTTCTGTCGGCGAGAAACCGCAGGCATGGTTCAGCCGCGAAGGTTTGAAGATTGAATTCCCTGAATCAGGCAACAAGTTCAAAGTGACGGTCGCTGAGAATGCCGCTCCGGGGTTGTGCTGGATTCGAGTTTTCAATGCCGAAGGTGCTTCGCCGCTGCGGCCGTTTGTGATCGGTACGCTCACGGAGGTTGCCGAGAAGGAGCCGAACAACTCAGCGAAGGACTCGCAGAAACTCGAATCGAGCCAGGCCGTGGTCAACGGCGTGTTGGACAAGGGAGGTGACGTCGATACGTTCGCGGTCTCGCTGAAAGCGGGGCAGACATTGGTCGCGTCACTGACCGCGAAGGGGATGCTCGGTTCGCCGATGGATGGCGTCCTGCAAGTGCTCGGTCCGCGCGGGTTCGTGATGGAGCACAACGACGACGATCACGGCTTCGATCCGAAAATTGTGTTCACGGCTCCGGCGGACGGCGAGTACGGCGTGCGCGTGTTCGCGTTTCCGGAGACGGCGAATTCGAGCATCGCGTTTGCAGGCGGAGCGAATTTCATCTATCGGCTGACGCTGACGACCGGGGCATTCGTGGATCATGCGGAGCCGATGTCGGTGGGACGAGTGGCTGGCGCAGGCGAGACGCCCGCACCACAGGCACAGCGACTGCGATTGCATGGCTGGAATCTGCCGCCGGAGTTGGCCGAGGTTTCGGCCGATGCGGCGGAAGGCTCGTTCATTGTGCGACACGCGCTGTTGGGCAACACGCTGATGTTACCGGTCGAGCCACATCCGTCGGTCGTCGAATTGAGCGTACCGCCGTCGGAGCCGCAAGAAATCGCGCTGCCGTCGTCGATGACCGGTGTGATAGGCAAGCCGGGCGAGGTCGATCTCTTTCGTGTGAAGCTGGCGGCAAAGCAGGCGATCGTGATTCGGACAGATGCTCGCACAGCCGGCTCGCCACTCGATCCGGTGTTGCGGATTTTGAAGTCCGATGGTTCGCAGTTGCAGGAGGTCGATGACGGCTCGAAGGGAGATTTCGATCCCGATGCAAACTTCACGGCACCAGCCGAAGGAGAGTACCGCGTCACGATCACCGATCGGTTTGGATTAGGTGGACCGAGATTTTTTTACCGGCTGACCGCCCTCCCCTCGCAGCCCGATTTCGAGTTGCGGGTCGCGGCGGACTCGTTCGTGCTGACTCCCGATAAGCCGCTTGAGATACCGGTGACGGTCGATCGTCAGCGAGGTTTCGCTCAAGACATCGAAGTGGTCGCGACCGAACTGCCAGAAAAAGTCACGGCCGAGCCAGTTATCTCCGCGAAAGCCGGCGACTCCGCCAAGTCGATCAAGCTCGTGCTGAAGGCCGAAGCGGGAGTCACTTTCTCCGGCCCGATCCACATTCGTGGCCGAGTGAAAAGTGAACCGCCCATTGAGAAATCGGCCGCGGCAACACTGACGGCGTTCAACACGACAACTCGTGAGTTGTGGTTGACCGTGGCCGCTCCCGCCGCCAAGTGATCGAATGGAGTTTGCACGATGGTCACACTGGGAATCGACTTTTTGAAATGTGCTCCGATTTCGTTCGGTCGTTGGCTGATCGGACTGATCCTGGCGTTCGCGATGACCGCCGATTCCGTGGCCGGACTGCCGATGGCGGAACCAGAGTCCGTCGGACTGGATGCTCCGAAGTTGCAACGTATCGACGAGATCGTCGCAGAGGGACTTGCTGAGAAGAAGATGCCGGGCTGCGTGGTCTGTGTCGGTCGGCACGGCAAGATCGCGTTCCTCAAGGCATTCGGCCAGAAGCAACTCCAGCCAACCGAATTGCCGATGACGACCGACACGGTGTTCGACATGGCATCGATCACCAAGCCGATGGCGACGGCGACCAGCGTCATGCTGCTGATCGAGCGTGGCCAATTGCGACTGACCGACAAAGTGGCGTCAATCTTTCCCGACTTCGCCGTGAACGGCAAAGAGCCGATCACGATTCACGATCTGCTGATTCACCACAGCGGACTGCTGGCCGACAACTCGATCAAGGACTATGAGCAAGGTCATGACGAGGCGATCAAACGGATCTGCGAACTGAAGCTGCTTAATCCCATCGGGACGAAGTTTGTTTACTCGGATGTGAATTTCATTTTGCTCGGCGAGATCGTCGCACAGGTCAGCAAAAAGAACGTGCGTGAGTTCTCGCGTGAGCACATCTTCGCTCCGCTCGGAATGAAATCGACCGGTTACTTGCCGAGCGAAGCTCTGCGAGTGAAAGCCGCCCCGACCGAACAGCGTGACGGCAAATGGATGCAAGGCGAAGTTCATGATCCGCGAGCCTTCAAGCTCGGTGGCGTGGCGGGGCATGCGGGACTGTTCTCGACCGCAGAAGATGTCGCGGTTTATGCCCAGATGATGCTCGGTCACGGCGAGTACGGCGGCGTGCGCGTACTCTCGCCGGAGACTGTGGAGCGGATGACTCGCGGCGATCGCGTGTCGAGCGGCGTGCGTGGACTCGGCTGGGACAAGCGGACGGGCTACTCGGTCAATCGCGGTGAGTTGCTGACCGATTCCGCCTTCGGACACGGAGGGTTCACGGGGACGGTGCTGTGGATCGACCCCGAACTCGATCTGTTCTTCATCTTCCTGAGCAACCGCGTGCATCCGAACGGCAAAGGCTCGGTCAATCCACTGGCCGGACGAATCGCGACCGCAGTGGCTTCGGCGATCCGCGACAGGCCGTGATCGGCGAGTTGCGACAATTCCTCGCTGCGATGCTGGTTCTGCTGTCCGCAGTTCATAAACTCCGCCGCGTGAGTTTCCTGGACATCGTTTTGAATCCAGCCTTCATTCCATTCAGGAGCCGCCATGACCAAATCGAAAACGTCGCGCCGTGCATTTCTGGCCGCGAGCACCGCGTCCGCGTTCAGTTTCACGATTGTGCCGCGACACGTTCTGGGAGGTCAGGGACAGACTCCGCCGAGCGAACGTCTGAACGTCGCTGGGATCGGTTGCGGTGGCATGGGAGGTGGCGACATCGCGACGATCACGAAGCTCGGAGCGAATTTCGTCGCGCTGTGCGATGTCGATGACGCTCGCGCGGCCGGAACATTCAACACTCATCCAAACGCGCGGCGATACAAAGATTTTCGCGTGATGATCGACAAGGAGGCCAAGAACATCGACGCGGTCACTGTCGGCACACCGGATCACATTCACGCCGTCGCTGCGATGGCCGCGATCAAAGCGGGCAAGCACGTCTACGTCCAGAAGCCGTTGACGCACACTCTGCACGAATGCCGCGAGTTAACCAAAGCGGCTCGCGCGGCGAAGGTGATGACGTCGATGGGCAATCAAGGTCACGCCAGTGAAGGTTCGCGGTTGACGAACGAGTGGCTTCAAGCCGGCGTCATTGGCGACGTCCGCGAGGTTCACGTCTGGTCCGACCGTGCGGGACGACTGTGGAAGCAAGGTATCCCTCGGCCCACCGACACGCCCCCCTGCCCTGCCACGCTTGATTGGGATTTGTGGCTCGGCCCGATTCAGGAGCGGCCGTATCACCCGGCGTACTGCCCGTTCGGTTGGCGCGGTTGGTGGGACTTCGGCACCGGGGCGCTCGGCGACATGGGCTGCCACATCATCGATCATCCGGTGTGGGCGCTGAGTCTCGGAGCACCGACATCCGTGGAAGCGACGACTACTCACGACGGCACGCTGCTGGCGAAAGACAAGCTCAACTTCGAGACCTTCCCGATCGCGGCAGTCGTGACGTATCAATTCCCATCACGCGACGTCGGCGGCAAGACGCTCCCGCCGGTGACGATGTCGTGGTACGACGGCGGCCTGATGCCACCGACTCCGACCGAGATGACCGGCGGACAAAAGCTGCCCGGCAACGGAGTGCTTTACGTCGGCAGCAAAGGGAAGATGTATCACGGCTCACACGGCGGGATGCCTCAGCTTCTGCCGGCCGAGTTGCAGGAACAAGGCAAAGCCGTGCCGAAGACGATGGTCCGTTCTCCCGGCCACTACGACGAGTGGTATCAAGCCTGCAAGAGCGGCAAGCCGCCCGTGGACAACTTCGAGTACGCTGGCCCGATGACCGAGACGGTGTTGCTCGGTGTGCTCGCGATGCGTGCCCCCGGCACACGACTCGAATGGGACAGCCAAAATCTGAAGGTCAAGAACGTGCCTAGCGTGAATGAATTCGTCCACACCGAATACCGGAAAGGCTGGACGCTGTGATTAAGCGGCGCTTCGGCTTGCTTCTCAATGGGCCGGTTGGTGGTTCGCAGTGTGTCGTGTCTCAGTCTGGTTTTCGGATTGGCTCAAAGTGGCGTGGCGCATCACTACACGCCCTTCAGGCGTGCCCATGAATAATCCGGGCGGGAATCAATTTCCGGCTGGCCGCAACGAGTTTCGACGGTAACTTCAGGCGATGACTCAGCAATCTCTCCACGAATCGAGACCGCGAACATTCAGGCGAGTTCCTGTTGTTCTGTCGTTCGTAATCCTCCTCGCGATGATCGCCGGGATGATCGCTTTTTGGGGGAGAGCGTCCGGCGTCAAAACGAACTCCGAAAATCCGCCGGGTAACACGGCTCATCCTCCCGACCCGGAGTCACCTTTTGAAAACACCCGCCGTGACGTCGCCTATGTTGGCAGCGAGTCTTGCCGTTCGTGTCACGAAGGCCACTCCGTTGCTTTTGAGCAAACGCACATGGGCAGGTCGATGTCCGCGATCGACCTCGTGCGAGAGCCTGCCGGTGGAGAGTTTTCACACGGTGCTTCGCAGCGAAAGTACCAAGTGACCCGGCGAGACAATCTGCTGTGGCATCGCGAAGTATTGCTGCCAGGTTCGGATTCGTCCGCCAGGGGTGTTGATGACGTTGTCCTCGCGGAGCACCCGGTGAAATATGTTGTCGGCTCCGGCCATCATTCGCTGACTTACCTGGTTGAAATCGATGGTTTTCTTACCGAGTCGCCGGCGACGTGGTATCGCTCTCAAAAAAACTGGGGCTTGTCGCCGGGTTACGATCGGCCCAATCAAACGGGATTCGAGCGACCTGTGACAGAAGGCTGTTTGTTTTGTCATGCGGGCCGCGTTGAGGCTGTCGGGGACAGTCTCCATCGGATCAATTTTCTGGAACTGGCGATCGGCTGTGAGCGGTGTCATGGTCCCGGACAGCGACATGTCGAAAAGCATCAGGCTCTCCACAAGAAGAATTCCGCAAGCAACGCCAACGCAACTCCTGATTATTCCATTGTCAATCCGGCTCACTTGTCTCGCGAATTATCTGAAGCCGTCTGTCAGCAGTGCCATCTTCGAAGTGCCGCCGTGTCATTGCGGCAAGGGCGTGTCATGTCCGACTACCGGCCAGGACTTCCGCTACAAGCGATCCGGCTCGACTATCGCCTCCGTTCGGAGGCGACATCCATGACGGTCGTCGGACATGTGGAACAACTGCATCTCAGCCGATGCTATCAGCAGTCCGGGACACTGACGTGCCTGACCTGTCATGCTCCCCATGAAACCGACCGCAAGAACGCGGACAAACCGCGCCAAAGTTCCTGTCTCACTTGCCATCAACCACAGTCTTGCCGAGCCGACGAAGAATCGCGGCGAAACGTCAGTCCGGGTGACGACTGCGTTCAATGCCACATGCCTCAGGCGGACACGGAGATTCCGCACCTCGCGTTTACGCATCATCGCATCGGCATCCACACCGGAGGGCCGGGACAGCGGCCAGACACTCGATTGAATCCGGCGTTGGCGGATTCACAAATCCGGATCGATCAACCGGCGAAACAGACTCTGCAGCCAATTCTTTCGCCGAGGGGAATCAGTTCTGAAGAACAGGAGCGGCTTCTCGGATTTGCCTGCCTGGATGCAACCGAGAACGATGACTCCCAAGGAAATGCCCATGAGTTTCGTCTGCAAGCACTCCAACATCTGGAACGATCGCAAGCCGCTCGCCAAATTGATCCACGCCAGAGTCTCGCGATCAGCAGGCTTCAATTTGAGCTTGATCGCAATGTCCCGATCGAATCCGTTAAATCCACTCTCGCCAGTCACGAGTTGACCGCCAAAGAGCGATGTCATGCGTTGCTGCTGGTCGCCGAGGACGATTTTTCATCAGGACGTTTCCGGGAAGCCAGGTCGGTTTTGAAGCAGTTGACGACAATGCGAAGACAGCATCTGGATTGGCTGCTCATCGCAGAATGCAACATGCGACTTGGCGACCAGGCAGCCCAAGTAGACGCTCTGCTCATGGCAACTCGTATCAATCCGCGGTTGTGGAGAGTTCACCAATCCCTCGGTGAATACTTTCGCAAAAAAGGAGAACCGAACACTGCCAACTGGCACTTCCTGCGAGCGGTCCCCGCTCCCGCAACTGGAAGATAACGAACCGGCCGATGACCTGCGCAGAGCCGGAGAACAGACGCGACAAGTCAATTTTTTGAAGTCAATTTCCTCCAGGACAGCCCATGAAAATCCACTCGTTCATTCTTGGCATGTTGCTTGCCGCCCTCTCGTCTGAATTGTTTTCAGCGGACAACACACTGACCGATCAGGAAAAGGTCGAAGGCTGGGTTTTGCTCTTTGACGGCCAAACGGCCAACGGGTGGATGTCGCCCAAAGAGAAGTCGCTCTCGGACAAGCATGTGCAGGACGGAAGCCTGAATCCGCATCCGTGCGACTACATGCTCACGTCGGAGAAGGCTTGGGAGAACTACAAACTGTCGCTGGATTTCAAGATCACCCCGAAGTGCAACAGCGGGATTTTCGTGCGCACATTTCCGCTGACCCCTCGGCCGGGCAAGGATGTCGGCTTCAACGGCATCGAGATCGCCGTCGATGACACGAAGACCGTTGGCTATCACGACACGGGTGCGATCTACGATCTCGTCAAACCGGCCAGGAACGCGATGAAGCCGGTCGGCGAGTGGAATCACATCGTCATCACGAGTGACCGCAACTTGCTCATCGTGGAACTCAATGGCGAACAGGTCTCACGCATGGACTTCGACGAGTGGCCGGAAAATAACAAGCGACCGGATGGTTCGGCTCACAAATTCGATGTGGCCTACAAGCTGCACCCGCGCAAGGGGCACATCGGTCTGCAAGACCACGGCAGCGACTGCTGGTACAAGAACATCAAATTGCTGCCGCTGAAATGAAAAGAGCCGCATGCGAACGGCATGCGGCTCGGAAAATTCACAAGCGAAAAACTACGCGAACGGCAGCGGGAACGGTTCGAGCGAGAACGGGAAGACTCGCACCGGCTTGCCTGCGGCGTGTCGCTCTTTGTAGCCAAGCTGAGCGGCGCGATCGGCGGCAAATTGCAGATGGGTCAGTTCGAGTCCACAGAAGCGTTCGTCATCCGTCTCGGCGGCCACATCGGCAAAGACCTCGCCCGCCGAGGCGGCATGTCGTCGCACGCCGTGGATACTGTGCTCGCGGACCTTCACGCCGGCGGCCGCCATCTTGACGAGTCCCTTGAGGAATCGGCCGACGATCGACTCGTTGCCGGACGCTCGCAGAAGACGATCCCACTCTTCGTGAGACTCCCAGTAGTAACCGTGATTGAAGAGATCGATCGCCAGCAGGAAGCTGCGATTCTCTTGCCAGTTCTCGGCGGACAGCGGCTTCACCGAGCGGTTCTTGCGACCGTAGCTATGCCCGCTCGGATGGCGAATCGGGTGCGGCGTCGATGACCCAGGAATGTAGGTGTAGGCCGGCAAATTGCCGGGCAAGAGCTTTACGACCTTGATTTCAATCACT
This sequence comes from uncultured Planctomyces sp., assembly GCA_964539995.1. GTDB lineage: Bacteria > Planctomycetota > Planctomycetia > Planctomycetales > Planctomycetaceae > SXKJ01. The sequence goes on along the minus strand of CAZILR010000096.1, from coordinate 2,329 downwards.
TCAGGTTCTGCAGTCGCGGCGGGCATCCGTCGGGTCTCCATTCGTATCAAGCGAGTTGACGGGGGCGGACTGTTTCCAGCCACTTGGCGGGATTATCAGACAAGCCCCGTGGGATCGGGTCAAACAAAAAATCAGGATTGCAGGAGGTTTCTGGATTCTTCGGAAGGCAGGGCTGATGCGGCTTTCGCAACCGGCAGCGATGGCAGGAGTCGTACCCGACGCGAGGGTCGGGAGGGGCTCGCAAGGGAGCTGCCCCTCGCGAGAGGCACAGAATATCGGCCGATTTCGAGTTGAGAAGACCGGTTCCCGAATTCACGGCCAGAAATGAGCAAGTCCCGCGTACAACCGCTTTTGCCAGACTAATTTGCCGCGTCCGCCAAACGCCGGACTTCGCGTTTGATGCGAGCCACCACACCCCGAAACCCTTGCTGTCGTTGCATTCCGAGGGCTTTTTGCAAGCCGAGATAACCGACCACGTCGTCCGGGATGCCGGCCACTTCCTCCGGGGAGGCGTCCTCTAATCCCTGAACCATCAGAGCGACCAACCCGCGCACGGTTGGTGATTTCTTGGGGACGTCCGCATCCAGACGCACTCGGCCCGCGACGACATCGACCCAGAGGTAGACCGGTGTCTGGCATTCTTGAACTCGGCAACTCTCAGACTGTGAACCGGCGGTACGTCCGTTCGACGTCGGCGGCAGTTCGTCGGACAGCTCGACCAGCAGTTCGAGCTTCTCCTCGTCGTCGAGACCCTCGAAGTCGGCGATCAATTCGGAGAGTTTCATTGGCAGATCGAGCCTTTCAAGCGGGTGGCTGCCCGTTCTCGCCGGGAACGATGAAGCCCATGTGCAACTCACAGTGACGGAGATGCAACTGCATGATCTCTTCGCTCGCCATTTTTCCGAACACGGGATGCGGTGCCGTTGGCGTCTCGTGCGAGAGGCGCTCGATCGCTGCCTTCAGTTGACTCAAGCCCTCTTCCGCCGTGATCGAGTCGTCTGGCAGCAGCGATGTCGCCGTTTTCGGCAGTTTGAAGCCAGGCTTCATCGGCTTGATCAAGATGGAATTCTTGATTACGGGAGCAATCAACCACCTGACCCACCACGGAGCCTGAAATCCAAACCCGTCGATCGAGGCGTTCATCGCCTTGGCAAGATGCTGACAGTTTTGCCCGAACGACCATTTCCCGACAGTGTGGTGGTTGCCGATCAAATGCTCGGCGTCTTGAACGACATCGGACAATGTCGAGTAACGAACGGTGCGACGGGCGGACATGCGAAACCTCGTGAGTGATCGTGATGCGGTGGCATTCTGGCGGAGCCTGCTCCGCTTTTGAAGGCGGGACACGATTGGGCTATAGTCGCCCGCCGTAGGGCAGGTTTCCAACCTGCCCGGCCCTCCGCAATCTTTTGATCTGATCACGGACAGGTTGAAAACCTGCACCACGAGATCACCACGAAAGGCAACTCATGTCGAAGTATCCCGGCGTTTCGGCGGAAGTTTTGAAGGAATTGGCCAAGTACGACACCCCGACGATCGCGAACGCGGTCGAGTTGTGGAATCGTTATCCACGCAACTTGGGCTACATGAACGGCAGCATTGTGGCCTGCTATCCGAAGTTGCCGCCGATGGTCGGCTTTGCCCTGACGACGACCTTCCGCAGCATGGCCCCTCCGAAAGGTGGCGATGCGTATTCCGGGATCGGCCAGCAGCTTGAGTCGTTCGCCGATTTCCCCGGCCCGCCCGTGATTGTGTTTCAAGATCTCGACGTGCCGTGCGCCTCGGCGACATTCGGCGAGGTGATGTGCTCGACGTACAAAGCGTTCGGAGCCGCCGGGTTGATTACGTCTGGAACCGGCCGTGACCTCGATCAAGTCGAGGCGTTGAACTTCCCGGCCTTCACGAACGGGACGATCTGCGCTCATGGCTATTGCCACATGATTTCGCTGAACGTCCCGGTGACGGTCGGTGGAATGATGGTCTATCCAGGAGCCTTGCTGCACGGTGACCGCAACGGCGTCTGCTCGATTCCGGTCGAGATCGCCTCCGAAGTTGGCGGCGTTTGCCAAGAGGTCGCTGTCGCCGAGGCGATTGTGCTGAATTACCTCAAAGGCTCGAACCTCACCCCGAAAGATTTCAATGCCGCTCGCGCCGAGTGCGGGGCGATGATCAAGGCGGTCGAGAAACGGCTAAGCGGGAAGTAGCTGCTGAACTGCGCTGTGGCCGGTCTCCCGACCGAGCCACTCTGTTTGACCGTAGGTCTCCTGCGTTTCAGGAGACCTGCGGTCCACCCCGATCGGCGGGGTCGGGAGACCCGCGCCGAGCGCTG
>CAZILR010000095.1:0-11546 GCA_964539995.1 uncultured Planctomyces sp. | reverse complement strand
GATCGAAGGTGCTCCCGGCTTGAAGAACGAAGACCTGCCGGTCTTCGACTGTGCGTTCAAAGCCGCGAAGGGAACTCGTTCGATCCACTGGCGCGGGCACGTCAAGATGATGGCCGCCGCTCAGCCGTTCTTGAGCGGTGCGATCTCGAAGACCGTCAACATGCCGGCCGACTCGACCGTCGAGGACATCGAGAACGCCTACATCGACGGTTGGAAGCTGGGGCTGAAGGCACTCGCGATTTACCGCGACGGCTCGAAGCAATCGCAGCCACTGAACACGTCGAAGGACAGCGACAAGAAGAAAGGCGGAGCCGAAGCCGAGGTCGTCCCCGGCCGCCCGATTCGTCGCCGTTTGCCGGCGACTCGCAGTTCGCTGACTCACAAGTTCAGCGTCGGCAATCACGACGGCTACATCACGGTCGGCCTGTTCGAGGACAACACGCCCGGCGAGTTGTTCATCACGATGGCGAAGGAAGGCTCAACGATCGGCGGCCTGATGGACGTCATCGGCACGCTCACTTCGATGGGCCTGCAATACGGAGTGCCCGTCCAAGTCTTCGTCGAGAAGTTCTCGCACAGTCGCTTCGAGCCGAGCGGCTGGACCAAGAACCCGGATATCCCGCACGCGAAGTCGGTGGTCGATTACATCTACCGCTGGCTCGGCATGGAGTTCGTCGAGGGCTATCGCGAAGCCAACAGCCCGCGATTCAACGGCAACAACGCGAACGGGCATCACCAAACTGCGACTGCCGCGCCGACCGCCGGAACGATGACCAAAGAGCTGACTTCGTTGATCGAGACGCACGTCAACGGAGCCGGCTCAACCAACACGACGGCTCAATTTGCCGATGCAGCTTCGCAGTTGGAAGTGTTGCCGGAATCCGGCGACAGTCCCGCCGTCCGCAACAAGCAGTTCGCTCGTTTCCAAAGCGACGCCCCGGCCTGCGATAGTTGCGGAGCCATCACCGTCCGCAACGGCAACTGCTACCTCTGCCACAACTGCGGAGCCAGCATGGGCTGTTCGTAACGAAAATCAGTTCGCGTTATTGGAGAATTGAAATGAAAAAAAACTATCACGTTGTGCCGCACGAACAAGGCTGGGCCGTTAAAGCAGAGGGATCACAGCGCGCATCAGCCGTTCAACCAACGCAGCAGCAGGCAATCGACGTTGGTCGTCAGCTTGCGCAAAGCCAGCACAGTGAACTCCGAATTCATGGCCGAGACGGGCGAATCCGTGACAGTGACAGTTACGGAAACGATCCAGTTCCGCCTCGAGATCAGAAACACTAAGCTCGACAAGTTTACGCACAGGATGCTGCTGACGGAGTGGCTCGTCCTGGCATTGAGCACCTTGGTCCAAGTTGGAGGGACCAAGGTGTTTTTCTACAGTGGGCTCAATAATCAACGTCGTCGATTGGAAATTTCAACCACGAACATGTGGAGATTTTTCCGAACGTCATGGTGTGCATGAACGTGTTTTGGCTTTTCGTGATTGAATAGGGCCAATTCTCTGGAAGCGAAACCCACAGATTCTCTCGTTGGGGGGTTGACAGTGGAGAACGAGGTTCGATGTTGCGACTGTGGATTTCTAGCTGTTCGGTACGCAAACGAATTTGTTGAGACTGTCGCCAGCACGAGAGAAACAGGTGAGTTTGTAGGTGAATGGAGGAAATTTGACCCCTTTCCAGTTTGCTTCGTGCGAGCCGCTAATTTGAAAAGCGAATGTGCCGGACGACAACGGGAATCGTTTCTTGACATTGATGTCATCCAGAAGCCACGAAGCTGCGATAAGTTCACTCCGTGGCTACAGGGACTCAGCCCGCTAATGCACGTCGAATTGCGTGCGAGCGAGCAGCTTCAAACGCGCGAAGAAGCATTTCGCGCATGGCAGATGCAGCGGGATTTAGACGACAGAAACTGGCGTGATAAAACACGAAAAGAAGACCGCCGATCACAGCTAATAAACTTAGTTCTGTCTGCACTTGTTGCGATACTGACAACGGTGGCGACGCTTATCGCAGCCAACAAACTTCCTTGGTTTAGGAATGACAATTAAGAGTGTCCATCCTCCAAAACGCACGGGATGCTGCTGACGGAGCGGCTCGTCCTGGCATCGAGCACCTCGGTCCAAGTTGGAGGGACCGGGGTGCTTTCTTTTTGCGGTCAACCTCCGTCCCGACATCAAAGCCGCCTGATTGATTCCCATCCATGAGGCTGGACTGCATACTGCTCGCCCGAGGTTGACCGATGGCTCGGCCGCGTGGCGGCGGGCATCGAGACAGAACGAAATTCCCCCAGCAGGAGTGAATCATGCGAGCGATTCGTTGGGTGTCCTGTGTCATGGCCGGTTTGTTGGTTTCGATGAGCATCGCCCAAGGGGCGGAGTGGGGCTTGAAGGAAGGGACGCCGGAAATGAAGTCGGCCGGGGCACTGGCCTTCGGTCCGGACGGAATTCTGTTTGTCGGTGACGCGAAGAGTGCGACGATCTTTGCGATTGGCACCGGCGATACCAAAGGTGATCCGAGCAAGGTCTCGCTCAATGTCTCCGGTTTGAACGCGAAGATCGCCGAAACGCTCGGTGTGAATGCGGACAAAGTCACGATCAGCGATCTGGCCGTGAATCCGCTGACGGGGAACGTCTTCTTGTCGGTCTCGAAGGCCGGCAGTCCGGCTCTCGTGAAGATCACGGCCGACGGCAAGATCAGCCAGGTCAGCTTGGCGAAGGTGCCGATGCAGAAGGCTGATCTGCCGAATGCTCCGGAAGACAAAGAAGTCGCGACGAAGCGCGGTCCAGCGAATCTGCGCAGCAGTTCGATCACCGACCTCGCGTATGCCGAGGGGAAGGTTTATGTCTCCGGCGTGGCGGGCGGTTCGCCGTCGAATGTGCGAGAGATTCCGTTCCCGTTCACCGACGTGAACGCTGGCACCAGCGTCGAAATCTATCACGGCGCACACGGCAAGCTGGAAGACAACGCCGTCGTCCGCACGTTCCTGCCGATCAACATCGACGGCGAAGCGAGCTTGCTGGCCGGCTTCACCTGCACGCCGCTCGTGAAGTTCCCGGTCAACACGCTGAAACCGGGCGAGAAGACTCGCGGCACGACGGTCGCGGAACTCGGCAATCGCAACCAGCCGCTCGACATGATCGTCTACAAAAAGGACGGCAAGGATTACCTGTTGATGGCCAACAACAATCGCGGTGTGATGAAGATCACGACCGAAGGGATCACGAAGAATCCCGGTATCACGGCGCCGGTCACGGGCGGCGGAGTCGCCGGCCAAACCTACGAGACGATCAAGGAACTCGAAGGGGTCGTGCAGCTCGACAAGCTGAACAGCACGCACGCCGTGATCGTCACCAGTTCGTTTGAGCTGCGCACGATCGCGCTGCCGTAACGTGTGGCAATTGTCATTGGCTTTTGGAGGACGGGCACTCTTCGTGCCCGTCCTTTTTTCGTGAATCGCAGTTTGCCGAAGACGGAACATCCTCCGTTTCGGTCGTGCAACAATTCGACAGGCACTGGGTCGGGAAGGCGGCGAGCCAGACGAAGCCGGTGAAGTTTTCCGGCCTTTTCTCGTACCACATGGCGACCCTCCGCTATCGTTTGACGCGGCCGAAGAATCCTCAGCCGCCCCGAACGGTGAAAAGTGTCACACGCTCAGGATCGCGGTACGCCGCTCGCTCCTGTCATTGGTTACGCGGACTCAGTGACCCGCCGAAGGGTCTTCTGCTGGAGAGGATCGACCAATCTACAAGAGGCCGGGCGACTGTTTTTCCAACACGACACAGGAGGGCGCGTCACGACAGCAGCATCTCTAAGTCCTCGGCCGAGAGCTGTTCGAGCACGCTGCCGTTTTCCTGGAGGATGGCGTCGGCGAGACCTTTCTTCTTGGTCTGAAGCTCGGCGATTTTTTCTTCGACCGTGTTGCGGCAGATCAGGCGATAGGCGAAGACCTGTTTTGTCTGACCAACACGGTGAGCTCGGTCGATGGCTTGCGCTTCGACGGCGGGGTTCCACCACGGGTCGAGCAAGAAGACGTAATCGGCCGCAGTCAGATTCAAACCGAGGCCACCGGCTTTCAGGCTGATGAGGAACAGCGGACAGTTTTCGTCGTTCTGGAATCGCTCGACACACGATTGGCGGTCGCGAGTTTGGCCGTCGAGGTACTCATAGACGATGCCGCGCTGGTCGAGATGGTGCCGAACGATCGACAACATGCTGGTGAATTGCGAGAAGACCAGTGTCTTGTGCTTCTCGTCGATCAACTCTTCGAGGTGCGGTAACAAGACGTCGAGTTTTGCAGAGCCTTCGTCCACCTTCGCCTTGTCGAGCAGCGCGGGATGACACGCCGCCTGACGCAGTCGCAGCAGCGCTTCGAGGACGTGCATCTTCGACTTCGCGAGGCCCTGATTCTTGATGAGCCCCAGCAGCGACTGGCGGTAATGGTCTCGCATTTCAGCGTAGAGCCGTTCCTGGTCTTCGTTCATCTGGCAGAACAGCGTCTGCTCGATCTTGTCCGGCAGATCAGCGGCCACTTGCTGCTTGGTGCGGCGCAGGATAAACGGTCGCAGGCCGCGAGCGAGGAACTCGCGCGACTCTGGCTTGTCGGCGTCGGCCGCGTGCGTGCGGAAGACGGTGCTGCGGCCGAGCATTCCGGGATTCAGAAACTCGAAGATCGACCACAGGTCGCCGAGGTGGTTTTCAATCGGCGTACCCGACAGAGCCAGCCGGTTTTTCGCTTGCAGCAACCGCGACGCCTTCGCCACTTGCGAGCCGGCGTTTTTGATCGTCTGCGCTTCGTCGAGCACGACGTAATCGAACGCGATGTCCTTGAGCACCATCACATCGCGGCGGAGCGTTCCGTAGGTCGTGAGGATGATGTCGTAGTTCGCGAACTCCGGCCGCAATTCGGCACGATCGAGTCCCGCGTACTCCAGCACGCGCAGCTTCGGAGTGAACTTCGCGCACTCTTGAGCCCAGTTGAAGAGCAATGATTTCGGGACCACGATCAAGGACGGACGGCGGTCGCCTTTTTTGTCTCCCTTGGCTTGATTCACGCGGTCCTGCAACACGGCCAGCATCTGGACGGTCTTGCCGAGACCCATGTCGTCAGCCAGGCAGCCACCGAATTTGAAGTCTTGCAGGAACTCCAGCCAGCCGACTCCCTCGCGTTGATAGCCGCGCAGCTCCCCTTTGAAGTTCGAGGGTTCCGTCGCTGAGGAAACACCAGAGAATGTTTTCAGTTTGTCTCGCAGTTCCGTGAATCTCGTGTCGAAATCCACCATCGGCTGCGTGGCGAGCAGTGCGTCGAGCAGTCCGACCTGATGGGTCTCAAACCGGAGGTGCTCACCTTCGGTCGTCCCCAACCCCGCGAGCAGGCCGTACTGCTGGAGCCATTCCTCCGGGATGATGCCGAGCGACCCGTCATCGAGTCGCACAGTGCTGTCGCCGCGTGCGAGCGCCGCGAGCAGTTCCGGGAAGGTAACTCGACGACCACCGAAGTCTGCTTCGCCGTGTAGTTCAAACCAGTCGATGTTCGAGTGAACTCGGAACTTGAGTTGCCCCGCCTGCCAAACTTGTCGGCCGTCCGCTTTGACGCCCCAGCCTTTGGGCATCAGGTTGCGAACGGCCGGACCGAGTTCACGAGCCAGTATTTCGACATCGTGAGCACCGCGCCGCTTGTCGATCAGACGTTTGAAGCCCACTCCGACCAGTTGCGTCCAGGCAATTTCTTCCAGTTGCCGATTGCGAATCAGACAACGACCGGCCTGCCGCTCGACGATCGCGCTTTGCGGGCTGCTCGCGCGGACCATCGTGCCGGAGTAATCGAACTGGACTTCGCCCCGCAGCCGCTCCTGCTGCCAACGTGGGCCTCGCGGTGTGTGAATCAGAATCTGAGGAACCGGGATGACGCGGACCTCCTCAAGCTGAAGATTCTCCGGCAAATCCAGCTTCGGAATGTTCGGCATGTCGAGCAGTCGATCGACCAGCTCTTCCTCTTCGCCGTCCGCCACCGATAGCGGTGGGTCGCGGCGCAACAGCTCGGCCCATTCGATTTGATCGGAGTCGCTCCAGCGGCAGAGGCGATGCGTGACAACGGTATCCGGCCTCACGTCTTCGTCGGCAGACGCTTCTTCATTCGCAGCGTCGCCCGCGGACTTGGCTTTGCTCGGACGTAGCTCGGACAGCTTGAGGACGTTTTGCGAAGAGGAATCCTCAGCCGTCTCGTCCTCGGTGCCAGCATCCTCGCGATCGAATTCGCCCATCGCGGGAACAGCCGCCGCAGCGTGCAACGGCATCAGGACGAAACCTCCGGGCACGACCAGTTCGGCGGCACGCATCGGTAGCGTTTCGTCGGGACGCTCCCAGCGGCCTTGCAGTTGCCAGAGCGAGTTCGCTTCGTCGAAGACGACGCTGACCGCCATTTCCCAAGATGGCCCGGCATCCCAGGTGATCGCTCGCGAGGATTCGTTCTCGTCATTGTCTTCTTGGAATCGCAGTCGGCCCGTCGCGCAGATGTCCGGCAGCAGGAGTTCCGCCAGATCGAACGGGACTCGGAAGCGATTCGCCGCCGCTTGTAGTTCACTTTGCTGAGCGTACCAGTTCGAGCGTTCGGCCACGCCACCCAGCAGAGTCGCGAGAATTTGGCGATCCTCTTCGAGTGTGACGTCGTCAAAACGGTTGGCTCGAACTCGCAGCGGCTTGAGCTTGCCCCAGCTTCCGTTGTTGCGGCGTTGTCGTTGCACCAACCCGATGACGAGCTGCTTTTCGAGTTGGCTCTGTTTGACGTCGATCTCGTAGAAGATTTCCGTCTCGCGCAGTTCCGATGACGGAGCCGCTTCGCCCGCGTCCATCGTGTTCCGCAGCAGATTGAGCTGCGATTCCCACTCGCGCACGCGCGGTTCGACCACGACGGCGGCCGGTTTCATCTTCCGGCGATTGAGGCTGACGGCACGCACCGCGTCGCCGGAGGGGACTTCGTCCCAGTCCTCCTCGTCGTATTCCCATTCGAGCGGCTCTTCTTCGGTCGTGAACGGCGGGAAGTAATTGGGCTTCGACGCGTCGTTGATATAACCCGTCTGCTCGGCCTGCAGGATCGTGGCCCAGACGTGCTTGCAGCGGACTTCGTGCGGATTGCCGTGGCCGTTCGCGCACGAGCAGGTCATCAGCATCGTGTCGTCGCGGCGAGTGAGTTGCGTGTGGAACTCCGTTCCATCCTCAACCACTCCGAACAACTCGTCGGCGGTGACGCGCGTGATCGCGACTCGCTCCGCCTTGACGTACGCCTGCCCTCGAAAGCGGATATCTCCGCGAAACTTGCTTTCCAACGTCGATGACAATGACACAGACGGCTCCCCTGGCTCCTCAGGCAAAGTCGGATGTGAAGGTCCGAATTTCGCTCCAGCCTGCCCGGTGGAGCGAAGAGGGTCACGGTAACGGATGCCCGCAGAGCTGGGTAGGTCCGGTGATGAGATTGCCGTGAAGTTGTGGGAATGCGGCAGGCTCTACTTGGGCCGTCACTCTGTTACCTCTTCCCGTTCGCTTCTAAACTTTGCCGACACTTCGATTCGCATCTCTTGAGACCACACTGCATGGCGACTGCTCCCGTCAATCTGGGACTCATCGGCCTTGGGCCATTTTGGGAGAGTCGATTTCGCCCCGCGTTGACGAAGTTGGCCGCGAAGTTGCAAGTCGTCGCCGTGTACGACAACGTCATCAGCCGAGCGGAACAAGCCGCACGCGAGACGAACGCTCGTGTTGCTGGCGGAGTCTCATCACTGGTGGATCGAGCCGACGTTCAGGCTCTGCTGCTGCTCGATGCCGGCTGGCAAGACGCGGCGATCTTGCGTCTGCTCAGCGATCGCCGCAAGCCGATCCTGCTGGCGGCGAGAGTCGATGCGTCGCCGTCCGAGTTGCAACAGTGGCACCATCAAGCGGTCTCGCACGGAGTGACCATCATGCCGGCGTTTCCTCGCCGCTGTACGCCGGCGAGCAACCGACTTCAAGAATTGATGGCGACGCAACTCGGCCGGCCGCTGCGCATCGAGATCGCGATTTCACCCGCGAGTTTGCAAGCGGTACCGTTCGCGACCGAGTCGGACTTCGGTGGGCAAGCTCCGCCGTCGCAAGACCCGCTGCTGGAGTGGACCGATTGGTGCCACTATCTCTTTCGAGCCGTGCCGCATCAGATCACTCGTCGAAGCGACGGTCAGGGTTGGCGTTTCGATTTCCCTCCGTCGAGCAGTTCACCCCAAGACGACCGCGTCGCGGAACTATCGCTCTCTCCGAGTCCGCCCGTTGCCGATCGACCGACGCTCGACGAGGTTCGTCTGCACTGTGAACGCGGTGAGGCGAGGCTGCTCGGCTCAACGATCATCGAATGGTCGGTGGACGGGAACCCGCAGTCTGAAGAGTTGACGACCGAGCGGACGGAGACCGAAGCGTTGCTCGATCACTTCTGCCGTCGCGCAGTCGGAGGACTGATCCCCGTACCGAGCCTGGAAGATTTGATACGAGCGCGAGCGAGTCTCACTGACCGTTAATCTTCCGATCCACGAGGATTCCCTGAAACGCAAACGGCCGGAGCAGCAAGCTCCGGCCGTCAGCTTTGGTCATTCGATCAAGAGTTGAACTACATCCACTCTTTGATCGTCCGTCCTTCGAGCAGCCGCACAGTGCGACCATCGGGACTCTGGACGTGCAGATCCAGCGGCAGGCCGAGCTTCGAGTAAATCGTCGCGGCGATGTCTTCGCTGAGGTACTGGCCTTTCGCGACGGTTCCGCCATCACCGTCGGTCGCACCGAGCACCGTGCCACCGGGAACGCCCGCTCCGGCCATGATCGCGAAGCCGGTGTTCGACCAGTGATCGCGGCCGCTTGCGCTGTTGATCTTCGGAGTGCGACCGAAGTCGGTCAGCCAGCAGACCAGCGTGTTCTGCAACATCCCCTGCTCTTCCAGGTCGGCGAGCAACGCGGGCAGTGCTTGGTCAACGGGCGGGATGCGGCTGTCCTTCAAACTCTTGAAGTTGTTCGCGTGCGTGTCCCAGCCACCGTCGGTCACGGTGACAAAACGAACGCCAGCTTGGACGAGTCGGCGAGCGAGCAAACAGCTTTGACCAAACTTGTGTCGGCCGTAGCGATCGCGGAGCTTGGCGTCTTCGGCCTTCATGTCGAACGCCTGCTTGGTTTCCGGCGCGGTGATCATGTTGAGCGCCGTCTTGAAGTGCTCGTCGAGCGCCGCGAAGCGTTCCGGCTGGAGTTCGGCCTTCTTCTGCAAAACATCAACGGTCGCGAGCATTTCGCGACGGCGATCGACTCGCGCCATCGAGATCCCTTGTGGCGGGGTGATGTCGCGAACGGTGAAGTTTTCAGAGTTCGGATCACTGCCCATTTCGAAGGGATTGTGAGCGATGCCCAACACGCCGGCCGTGCCACCACCGAAGCGACGATCGACACTCGTGCCGAGTTGCACGAACGGCGGCAACACCGATTTGAATCCGTGGTGATAGCTGACGACCGAGCCGTAGGTCGGATACGTCAGTGCCGGGTTGAACTTTCGGCCCGACATCACCCATTGGTCCGCCGTGCCGTGGCTGCCGTTGAGCGGATTCCAGCCTCGCAACAGACCGTAGCGTTTCAGCTCGCGCGCCATGTTCGGCAGGATTTCCGTGAACTGTACGCCAGGGATCGCCGTGTCGATGACACTGAACTCGCCCTTCACGCTGACTGGAGCCTCTGGCTTCGGGTCGAATGTGTCGTGATGGCTCGTGCCGCCTTGAGTCCAAATCAGGATGCAATTCACATCGCGGCCGCCGATCGAACCGGCTGTCGTCTTGGCCGCCGCTTGTTTCGCCGCCAAGGCCATCGGCAACGAGACTCCCAATCCCGCCAGCGAACCGACCTGCAAAAAGCCTCGGCGAGTGACACGTTCACAGTCGCGGACAGTGCTGGTGAGAAAGCTCAGCATGGCGAAACTCCGTGGCAGGCTTGTTCGTCGTTCCGCCTTCAGCGGTCACGAACTTCGGTTGGGTGGGATGTCCCGTCGGGAGGCGGTACGACGAACCGTTTGGAGGGCTGACACTATGACCGACCGAGATTCTGAAATCAACAGGTGCTTATGCCGGGAGGACAAATTATGCTATCGGTCAATCCCGCCGATGACGTGATTCTGATACGGTACTTTCCCGCCCAACCCTCCCTCCCAGCAGTCCTTTCGGGGCAAGCCCCGCGCGGGCTGCCGATTTCCTCCGCCCGAAGTTTCAGGAGGCTTTCCATGCACCGGTTTTGGCTTGCCACATTGGTCGTGACAGGCAGTCTTGCTGCCGTTGAGGTTGCCCTGGCGGAAACACCGTTGCCATTCATCGTCACTCCGGCCGAGGTGCGTCTGTCCGGCAATTTGGCCCGTGGCCAATTCGTTGTGACTCGATCAGACGCGAACGGTCAGACCGGCGAGCGGTCGGAAGATCTCACGCACAGTGCGACGTACCAGTCGAGCGATGCCAACGTCGCGACGGTCGATGCGCGCGGGCAGTTGCTGGCGAAGAACAACGGCTCGACCAAGGTCACGGTGAAGGTTGGCGACGTCTCGCGCGAGATCAATGTGACCGTCGAGAAAGTCGAACCGGCCGCGAAGGTCGGATATGCCGAGATCGTTTCACCGATCTTGAACAAAGCCGGATGCAGCATGGGAGCCTGCCATGCGACTCAATACGGGCAGGCGGGATTCAAACTGTCGGTCTTCGGCAGCGAACCGGATCAAGATCGGGAAGCGATCGTGCGCGACCGCGCGCAGCGACGGCTGAGCTTCGTCGAACCGGGCGAGAGTCTGTTTCTCAAGAAGCCGACGATGCAGGCACCTCACGGTGGTGGCCGACGGCTCGCGGCAAATTCTGTCGATTACGAATTGCTCAAAGCGTGGATCGCGGCAGGCGCGCCGAAGCCCGACCCCAAGGCGGCCGAGGTCGCGAAGCTCAGCGTCTTTCCGGCGAAGCGAGTCGGCAGCATCGGCTTGAAGCAACAGTTGCGAGTCGAGGCAACGTACTCGGACGGTTCGACGCGAGACGTGACGGCGTGGGCCAAGTACGACTCGATGGACGACGGCATGTTGGTCGTCAACGGCGACGGACTGGTGACGGTCACGGGACAAGGGCAAGCTCCCGTGATGGTCCGCTTCGAAGGGCAGGCGGAGATTTCCCTTTACGTCATCCCGTATCGCGAAGGGATCGAGCTGGCTGGTTGGACCAACAACAATTTCGTCGATGAACTCGCGTCAGCGAAATTCAAGGAACTCGGCATCGATCCGTCGCCGCTGTGTGACGACGCGACGTTTATCCGCCGAGCGTTCCTCGACGCGATTGGCCAAGTGCCGAACGTCGAAGAGACGACCGCGTTCATCGCCGACACCGATGCCAATAAGCGGTCGAAACTCATCGACCGGCTGCTGGGGCTGACCGGCGATCCGAAGCTCGACATTTACAACGATGCGTACTCGGCGTGGTGGACGCTGAAATGGTCGGACCTGCTGCGAAACACGTCCGGCCGCGC
>CAZILR010000094.1:0-11548 GCA_964539995.1 uncultured Planctomyces sp. | reverse complement strand
GGCACTGGGCCTGCCTAAAATGGTGACTCAAGCGGGGTCGGCTTTAAATGTTTAATCGCGGCTTTCGGCGATCGGCTCACCGCTTATGGCCGTGAGCCGAAAGCCGATGGCCGTTATCCCAAATCTTGAACGATGAACTCCACCCGCTCCATCACGTTCTTATGGACTCCCGGCTCACTGGCCGTGTCGGTGATCGCGGTGTTGGTCGCGGCTGGCTTCTGCTGGGCAGCGTGGCGGCGATCAGGTTATCGGCCATCGTTTGGGATGTTGGAGTTGCTACGGTTGGTGATCGTCGCGCTGGCGGCGGTGATGTTCAATCAGCCGGAATGGGTCGAGGAATTTCGGCCCGACGAGAAGCCGTCGATCGCGGTGCTGTGGGATGACTCGACGAGCATGGCCACGAAGGACGTCTCGCCAAGCAGTTCGCCAGGGACGCCGAACTCGACGCTGATGGCTCGCAAAGAGGCGATTGCCGGAATGGTCGACCCGTCGGCGTGGTTGAAGCTGAACGAGCGGATGAATGTCGTCATTCAGCCGTTCGCGTCGCCGCAGCCGGGACATGGGACCGATCTGCATGAGCCGCTCGCTCAGGCTCCTGAGAAGTTCAAGAACTTGCTGGGGATCGTGCTGATCTCAGACGGTGACTGGAACGAAGGTCCGCCGCCGGTGCAGGCGGCCTCGCGATTGCGGCTGAAAGGCGTGCCGGTCTTCACGGTGCCGGTCGGGAGTCCGAGTCGGCTGCCGGATTTGGAATTGCTGAGTCTCGACGCGCCGACGTTCGGCATCGCGGGGAAGTCGGTGCGGATTCCGTTCGCGATCGAAAGCTCGCTGCCACGCGAGACGACGACGACCGTGTCGCTCAAGACGTCCGACGGCGAGGAAATCACCAAGGAAGTCCGCATCGCCGCGATGGGTCGGACCAGCGAATGGGTGCTCTGGAAGCCGAAGACGACGGGCGACTTCACGCTGACGCTCGACGTGCCCAAGCACAGCGACGAGACGCTGATCGACAACAACAAGCTGACGGCCCCGATCGTGATCCGCGAAGAGAAACTGAAAGTGCTGGTCGTCGAGTCGTATCCGCGTTGGGAATACCGCTATCTCCGTAACGCGCTGTCGCGCGATCCGGGAGTCGAAGTCTCGTGTCTGCTGTTTCATCCGGGGTTGAGCAAAGTCGGTGGCGGCAACAAGGACTACATCAAGCAGTTTCCAAGCGGCCTCGATGAGTTGTCGAAGTTCGACGTTGTCTTCTTAGGAGACGTCGGCCTCGAAGGCGGGCAACTCACCGAGGAGCAATGCCGGTTGCTCAAGGGCTTAGTCGAGCATCAGGCGAGCGGGCTCGTCTTCATGCCGGGGATGCAAGGGCGGCAATTCAGTTTGATCGACACGGAGTTGGATGATCTTAGTCCGGTCGTTCTCGATGAGGGGCAGCCGAGCGGTTGGGGCTCGCGCACGCCGGGACACTTTGAGTTGACGGAACTCGGACGCCGCAGCTTGCTCACGAAGCTGGCCGACACAACCGACGACAACATGGAAGTCTGGGAAGACCTCCCTGGCTTCCAGTGGTACGCGCCGGTCGTCAAAGCGAAACCCGGCAGCGAAGTGCTCGCCGTTCACAAAGACATCACCAACGAGCACGGTCGCCTGCCACTGCTGGTGACTCGCACGTTCGGAGCGGGCAAGGTCTTGTTCATGGGGACCGACGGTGCGTGGCGTTGGCGAAAAGGAGTCGAGGACAAATACCACTATCGCTTCTGGGGCCAGGTCGTCCGCTGGATGGCGTATCAGCGAAACATGGCGAAGGGCGAAACCATGCGACTGTATTACTCGCCCGATCAGCCGCAGATGCGACAGACGCTCGCGCTACACGCGAACGTGATGGAACGCAGCGGCGAGCCACTCGCAAACGGCGACGTGACCGCGCGCATCGTGGCTCCGTCCGGCAAGGCCGAGACAGTGCGGTTCACCTCGGCCGGCGACGAGTGGGGCGTCTTCCACAGCCGCTTCACCGCCGAAGAGCCGGGTAAGCACGAGGTCACTCTGCTCTGCAAACAAACGAACTCGACACTCGAAACGTCGTTCTTCGTGCAAGGGGTCGCGGCTGAACGTGTCGGCAAACCGGCTCGGCCAGAGGTGCTCGAAGAGATCGCCCGCGTCACGCGCGGCAAAGTGCTGGAGCCGGCGAAACTCGAAGAAATCGTGCAGTTGTTGGCAAATCTGCCGGAACCATTGCCGTCGATCCGCCGCGTCCAACTCTGGAGTCACCCAGCCTACGCGGGTCTGCTCGTCTTCCTGTTGGGCGTATTTTGGGTGGGTCGCAAGGTGATCGGACTGATATGATCCTCGCCACCGAACAGGTGCCCGTGACCACGAAATGGAGATCGGAACCATGAGTCTTGCCCATCATCGGTTGACGTTGCCGGAATCGTTGCAGACGCAGTTGCTCGACTTTCGACGTCGCGTGTGGACGATCAAATTGGTCGAGGCCGTTTGCGGAGCGGTCATCGGGATCTTGCTCGCGTTTCTGGCGACGTTCGCGTTGGATCGAGTCTTCGATACGCCGTGGGAGGTGCGACTCGGCATCTTCGTGTTGGCGATGGTCGGCTGTGGGTTGATCCCACTCGCGCTGCATCGCTGGATCTGGCGGCAGCGAAAGCTGGAGCAACTTGCTCGGCTGTTGAGCCGCAAGCATCCGAGCGTCGGCGATCAGTTGCTGGGCATCATCGAACTGGTTCACAGCGAGAGCGAGCAGGCTCGGTCGTTGACTCTTTGCGAAGCGGCCGTGAAGCAAGTGGCCGAAGTCGCGACGAAACGGGACTTCAGCGATTCCGTGCCGAACCCGAAGCATCGCAGCCGAGGCATCGCAGCGGGCGTCGCGCTCACGATTGCGGTCGCGCTCTTGGCGATCGTCCCAGCGGCGACGACGAATGCGTGGGCGCGGTTCCTGATGCCGTGGTGCGACACGCCGCGTTACACGTTCACGACGATCGAATATCTCACGAATCATTTGATCGTCGCTCACGGCGAACCGTTCACGGTCTCGGTGGCACTGGCAAAAGAGACCGCATGGCAACCGCAGCAAGGTGAGGTGCAACTCGGCGGACAGCGCCCAATCTCGGCGAAGCTTCGCGAAGGTCGTTACGAATTCGAACTCCCAGGCCAGATCGACGAAGGCTGGCTGAGCGTTCGCATCGGCGATCTCACGCAGCGAGTCCGCGTCGAACCGATGATGCGGCCAGAGTTGGCGTCCATCGGAGCAGAGGTCGCGCTGCCAGAATATCTCGGCCGGGACAAGCCGCAGCACAAAGACGTGCGCGGTGGAGCGATCTCGCTGGTCAAGGGAAGCAGCGCGACATTCATGCTCACGGCCAATCGGTCGCTTTGTTGCGCGAAGTTGGATGGGATTCCGATCGACTCCGTTCAGTGCGAAAAAGTCGTCACGTCGCCGATCAGCGTCGAAGAATCGCGAAAGTTCGATTTCACTTGGAAAGACAAACATGATCTCGTCGGCAAAGCTCCGTTCACGCTGACGATTAGCAGCCGCGAGGATGAAGCTCCGTCACTGTCCGCCGAAGACTTGCCCAGACAAAAGGTCGTGCTCGATTCCGAAGCGCTGAACTTCAAGGTCCGCGCTCAGGATGATTTCGGCGTGAAACAAGTCGGCATCGAGTGGCAGGGGATCGACACGACGAACTTCAAAGACCCCGCGAAAGGAGAACGCATCCTCGCGGCGGGAGGAACGGACAAGGAACAACTCGAACTGGCCGGGACGTTCTCGGCGACCTTGCTGGGGATCGAGCCGCAGCCGATTCAAGTCCGGCTGTTTGCGGAGGATTACTTCCCCGGCCGTGAGCGCGTCTATTCGCCGGTCTACACCTTCTACGTTCTCAACCCGGAGCAGCACGCGATTTGGGTGACTGAGATGCTCAGCAAGTGGCATCGACAGTCGCTCGAAGTCCGCGACAAAGAGATGGCGTTGCACGAAACGAACAAGGCTCTGCGTGAACTCTCGCCGAGCGAACTGGATCAACCGGACAATCGCAAGCGGATTGAAACTCAAGCCGCTGCCGAACGCGCGAATGGCCGTCGGCTGTCGAACCTCGCACTCAACGGGGAAGACTTGGTCAAGCAGGCGATGCGCAATCCAGAGATCGGCGTCGGCCATCTGGAGAAATGGGCCGAGATGCTCGGCATCCTGAAGGATATCTCCAGCAACCGCATGCCATCGGTGGCTGACTTACTCAAGCAGGCGTCGCAGGCTCCTAAGACGGCGGCAAATTCCGAATCGCCGAGCAACAACGCCCCGAAAGTAGGACAAAATCGAGCGACGGCCGCCGCTTCGCCCAGCGATCCCGATCCGAACGCTCAGAAGAAGCCGCCGACCAAAGTGCCGTCGATCAACGATGTCGAATCGTCCCACGGTTTCGCGAAGAAAGACGACAAGAACGCGGCGGCATCGCCACCGAAATCCGGTTCACCGAGTTTGGGCCTGCCGAGCACGACGCTCATCGGCCCGCCCAAGAAAGGGGATGACTCGTGCCCGGCCGATCAAAAGGTCGAGGAGGCGGTCAAAGAGCAACAGGACTTGCTCGCCGAATTCGAGAAGCTCACCGACGAACTCAACAAGGTGCTGGCGAATCTCGAAGGGAGCACGCTGGTCAAGCGGCTGAAGGCCGAATCGCGATTGCAGTACAAAATTGGTGGCCGCATCGGCGATCAAGTCGGCGATGCGTTCGGTCTGCCAGCAAATGCTGCGAAGGAAGAGACGACAAAACTCTTCACCGAACTGGCCGGCCAGGAAGCCAAGAGCAGCCAAACGATCTCGAACATCATGGACGACCTGCAAGCGTACTTCGAGCGGCGGCGCATGATGTCCTTCAAAGCGGTGCTCGACGACATGCGAGCACAAGACGTCATCGGCGGCCTGCGAGCACTTGGTGATGATCTCAAGAAGGAAAACGGCCTGTCGATGGCTCAAGCGGAGTTCTGGTCGGACGCGATGGACCGCTGGGCGGAGGATCTGGTCGATCCGGCCAAAGGGGGCACCTGACCCGGCGGCAAATCGCGCGGCATTTTGACGCCCTCCATCGTTCTGGAAGTTCTGCAAATCCTCGAAGGGGAAGTGAATCTGCGAGAAGAAACCCGCGTCGCCGAACAAGCCAAGCCGGCGATCAAGTCCGAAGAACACGCGAAACAATCCACGCAACTTTCCGAGGCTCAACACAAGCTCGGCGAGCGGGTCGATAACGTCGTTGACCGAATCCGAGCACTCGAAAACGGCGAAGAAGAATTCGCGAAGGAGATCGGTCTGCTCCGGCAAGTCGCGGCGGCGATGCTCGACGCGAGGAACATCTTGTCGTCCGGCGACACCGGCCGACCGGCGATCGCGGCCGAGACCGAAGCGATCGAACTCTTGCTGCAATCGAAACGGATTAACCCGAAAGGTGGCGGCGGTGGCGGCGCGAATCCTGGCGGTGGCGGCGGTGGCACGACGAACGATTCGGCGCTGACGCTCATCGGCAGCGGCGTTAATGAAAAAGAAAATCGAGAAGATCACGGCGTCTCGCAAGCCACCGGCGATTCGGGGCCGAAGCTGCCCGAAGAGTTCCGCACGGGATTGGACGAGTACTTCAATCGGTTGGAGAAGGCTCGCGGCAAGTAGTGGTTCGCGGCAGGCACACGGAGTGTGCCTGCGACTTCAAGGGGGTACTCTCATGCGGCGATTCGTCGGAACGCTGTCGAGCCTGACTGTGATGGTCACGCTGTGGGCGGCGTTCGCTGACGATCCGCGAGACGTTGAGGTCAATCGCCTTGTTCAGGCTCCGCCTGTCCAATTCACTCCAGAGCAGCATGAGATCGCCAGTGAAGTTCTCGATGAACTTGGATGGACCGTGCTGCAATTGATTCACCCGTTCGCGAACGTCGAGGATCCTGCTCTCGATGGTGCCGTTACGGTCGAGATGCTCAACGAATTTGAACTCGGCGAGTTTCGGATGATGCTCAAGCCGGAGCTCTTGTTCCTGCGAAAGATGTGCGATCTGTCGGAACCGGAATACCAGACGCTCAGCCAATCGTGCGAAGCGTCGTTGCGAGAAGTCGTTCAGCAATTTATGGCCGAGCAAGATCAGCCGGAACAAGACGAAAACGACGGCAAAAAGCCAAGCATCGCACCTAAGCCACTGCCGCAGAGGATTCGGGAAGCCGTCTCGCAAATCGCCGAGTGTCAACTGACACCGGAACAATGGATGCGATACTCCACCGAGTTTCAATTGCGATCCGCGCACCGCAAACGAGTCGCGATTCACAATCTGGTCGCGCGGCTGGATCACGATTTGTGCTTGTCACCCAAGCAGCGCGACCAGTTCACGAAACTGTTGGACGAAAACTGGAGTGAGTCCTGGAGTCAGTCTCTTGGGACGCTCGCGGACGAGTCGAACTTCATGCCTCGGCTTGCTCAGAATGATCTACGGTTGATTCTCAGTTCAACTCAGTTGGAAGTTCTGTCCGAATTGCCCTACGACGATGAGCCGAACATCTGGGGCGAAAATTCGATCGACTTCTTTCTCGACATCGAAGGCGCAGCGATGGCGGACGACGAAGCACCGGTAGACATCAACACTCCTTAAGAGCCCAATGACTTCAAATCGGACCATGACATGTCTCTGATTCATGCATCAAATCGACTTTTCATCGTCACATGGCTGTGTTGCTTGGTGTTACCGGTGTCGATGGCCATCCGCGCAGACGATCCGCCGGCGGACGACGGCAAAGTGGAAGCGAAGCAAGAGGAACCCAAGTCCGCAGCCGATCCGGAAGTGAACGCCAAACAGGCAGTGGAAACGATCGAAGCGCTCGGCAAGGTGTTCGAGGTCTTTGGAGCCGCATTGGGTGGCCGGCCCCTGATCGCAGAAGAAGCGATCGCCGTTGAAGCTGTTGTCGCTGGTGAACTGCTGGTGGATGTCCAAGCGGGCGATGCCGTCGCAGCTGGTGGCGATCCGCTCGAACAACAATTCCTTCAGCAATTTCGCCAACTGTCGAAGACGGAATTAAACTTCGTCCGTGCGGTCTGTCAGCCGAATGCGGAGCAATCCAAGAAGATCAAAGCCACTGGCGATGTTGCCTTGAAGACCGCCGTCAAGCAGTTCGCCGCGATCCAGAAAAAACTGCAACAAGGCATGCGTGCCGGAGAGCAGCCCGAATGGCCCGATCCGCGAAAGCTGATGGCCGATGTGCTGCTCAAGTCGGTCAAAGAGACGCTGTCCGCCGATCAAGCGAAACGCTACGAAGCGGAGCTGGAGAAACGCTCGGCCGCTCGCAAGCGAGCCGCGCTGCTGAATCTGGTCGCGAAGCTCGACAAGGATCTGGTGCTGACCGCCGACCAGCGCGGCAAACTGACCGACGCGCTGAACTCGAATTGGAAAGACGGTTGGGGCCAGCAATTGGAAGTCTTCATGTACGGCGACACCTACATGCCGGCTCTACCGGACGCTCAAGTGACGCCAGTGCTGACCGAGAAGCAAAAGCAAATCTGGAGCGCCATTCCGAAACAGCACAACCAAATCTGGGGCTGGGCCGGCTTCGGCTTCGTGCAAGCGGTCGAGATCGCCGAGGAAGCGGTGATCGTGGAGCAGGCCGTGGAAGTCAAAGCGGACGACCCCACCAAGACCGAGGAAAAGAAGGACGAGAAACCGTGATCCTCGGACGCTTAACGAATTTGCTGCTGCACTCGGTTCATGTCTTCGCGATACGCGAACGGCTGGCCCAGTCGGCGCGCGCGAGCGTCCGTTTCGAATCGACAGAACTGGACGTTAGCGCGTGCCGGCTGATTTTCTTGGTGTTCCGAAAATATGCCGCGCACTCACTGCGAGTTCTCTCGCTCGCGGCACTGAGCTACGCGGTCGTGAACGCGGAGCCGCCGCGCGGTTGTCCCGACGAAGAGGACGAGGAAGTGGTCATCGAACTGGCCGCTCGGCGGTCTATGCTCACCGAACAGCAGTTCGATCAGATGGTGTTCGGCAGCCAACTCGCGGCTCAGCGGGTGCAAGTCGCTCAGCAAGCGAACGGCGTGCAGGCGATGCAGATCGTGCAGACGACCGTCGCGCAATCGTCTGCGGACTTTCGGAAGCGGATGGAGTCCCTCGCCGCGACTGAGATCGCCGCCGTCGATCGCCGCGTGGCGCTGACGGAGGCTCAAAAGAAAAAGCTGAAGCTGGCGACGCGAGGCGACATCGCGCAGTTCGTCAGCCGCGCGAACGAACTGCGGCCGAAGCTGACGGCCAAGCCGTTGGATCAGTTGCAATACGCCGAGCTTTTGCGGGAATTACAGCCGCTGCGGACCTCCCAGCAGTTTGGTCTCATGGGCGAGACCTCGTTGTTTCGGAAAACGCTGCGGCACTGTCTGACCGACGAACAGCGCGCTCGCTGGCAAATGTTGGAACGCGAGCGAAAACGGACAGCAGTCGAGTCATCGCTCCTGACGTGGGAACGCATGGCCAACGGTTTCAAGCTGACCGGTGTGAGCCGGCAGCAGTTCGTGGATGTGCTCGTCGAACACGGCGACCTGCCGGAGACGAGGAACAGCTACATTCACTACGTCGTGCTGGTAGAGGCGGCCAAGCTGGAGGACCGCTTAAAGCCGCTCGTCTCCGAAGAGGTTTGGGAAAAGCTCCAGAAGCAGATCGCTCAGGCGCAACGGCTCGAAGCGACTCTGCGGAAGTCCGGCCAATGGCCAACGCGAACCACGGATGACGACGTGACAGACTCGAAAATTGATGGAGTGAAGGACTGATGGTGAATCATCCGCCGGATTCAGTCGCGAAGCGACGACGGAGTTTCGCCGGGGGTGGAACCCTCTGGTTGTATGGCATTGTGGATGATCCAGCCCCTGCGGGGTTGTGCCGCTTCTTTTTCGGTGTTTCCGTGGGCTTGCGTACTTGGCTTTACTCCAGTTCGTGGCTGATGGCATTGGCATTCATGCTGAGTGTTAATTGTGTCGTGATCGCTCAAGTCGATGACGAAGATGCTGCTGCAAAAGCCGCAGAAAGACGGTCCCCACTCACGGAGCAGCAATTCGACCAACTGGTCTTCAAATACCAACGGTGGGTTTCTGTCATGGAGGGAGTTAAAAGGCTTGTGGAGCCGGAAAGACCGAGTGCCGACGATTTTCGCAATTACATGGAGGATGTGTTGGCAACGGAGATTCGCGCCATTGACCTGCGAGTGTCGTTGACCGATTCGCAGACGAAAAAGCTGAGTCTGGCAGGTCGCGGCGATATTCTCCAATACATTCGTCGCGCAGATGACTTGAGGCCGAAGCTAACATTGATGTCGCTAGAACAGCGACACTTCGACGAACTCACGCAGGAATTGTGGTTACTGCACTGGACTCAACGGGTTGGCATTTACGGCGAGAGGTCCATCTTCAGAAAGACGCTGCGGCGGACGCTCGTAGACGAACAGTGTCCTCGATACCGTTTGCTTGAGCGCGAACGTCAACAACAGATCATTGAAGGCGCGCTGCTCAAATGCGAGCAATCAAACGATGAGTTTTCGCTGGCTGGCGAGACGCGAAAGCAATTCCTCAACTTGTTGCTGGATCACGGCCGCGTTCCGCAACAGACAGATTTTTATGGGCAGCAGATCGTGCTGCTCGAAGCCAATCTGCTATGTGATCGCGTCAAGCCGTTGCTGAGCGAATCAGAATGGCGAAAGTTTGAACTCCAAGTAGCCCAGGCAAAGCGATTCGAGCCGACATTGGAAAGGTACGGACTATGGAGTGCGCGCCGTTCGCAGGCAGATGAGGATGAAGTCGATACCAAGATGAGGGATGGACAATGACGTGCGAGCACTGGCGGCTTAAGATGGTTTCCAACCAAGTTCTGCGCGGTCGGGGCGTCCCAGATTCGTTGTCGATCCGTGATCTCCGCTCAGTCGTTCGCGCCAGTGTCCTCGCCTGCATTGCGCTGGCGGGACTGCTTTCATGCAGCCCGAACTCAATGGCTCAGAACGAAGACGACGATCCGCCAGCGGAAGCTCAGCTTGGACAAGTCCAAGTCCAGAACTTCGAGATTCAAGAGAATCAATTCGACTCGTGGATCTTCCAGAATTTCCCGACGGCGGCCGCAGCGCGGAAGAAGCTGGATCAGATGCTGTCGCTGCAAATGGATGACGTCGATCGAGCGTGCCAGCTCACGGAACCGCAGAAGAAGAAGCTGCAACTGGCCGGACGCGGAGACATCATGCACTTCTACGAGCAGGTGGAAGTCGTCCGCAAGAAGTTCCTGCTGGTGCGCAAGGACCAGCAAAAGTTCAACGAGATTTGGCAGGACATCTCGCCGCTGCAAGTGAAGTTTCAAGCGGGGCTGTTTGGCGATGACTCGTTCTATCACAAGACGCTGCGAAACATGCTCAAGGGTGAACAACTCTCGAAGTACTCGCAGATTGACGGCGAGCGACGGAAGTTTCAGTACCGAGCGAAGGTCGAACTGGTCGTGGCGATGCTCGAAAACGCGATGCCGCTGCGCGATGAGCAACGGCAGAAGTTGATCACGTTAATCGTCGATGAAACCAAACCGCCCCGCAGCTTCGGCCAGCAGCAGGATTACTACATCGTGATGTGGAGCATCTGGAAGATTCCAGAGAAGACGCTCAAGCCGCTGTTCACCGACGCGGAGTGGAAGGTCTTGAATCAGCAGTTCCAACAAGTACGCGGATTGGAACAGTGGCTGAAGCAGAGTGGAGCGCTGGCGAAAGACGAGGAGGGGGAATGAGTCATTGGTCATTGGTCATTGGTCGTTGGTTATTGGTCATTGGATTGGCGATCGGTTCTGCGACGTCCACGTTGGCTCAGCCGCCGAACGCGCGCATCGGCGAAGTCGTTCCGCGTGACGTGCGTGAAATGTACGAGCGCGGCTTGCAGTATCTCGTGACGACGCAATCCGAGAACGGCGACTGGTCTAGCGGCGGGGGTGAGCAAGGTCCGGGTGTCACGGGTTTGGGCTTGATGGTGTTTCTCGCCTCGGGCGAAGACCCGAACTTTGGTCTGTACAGCAACAACGTGCGCAAGGCGTGCCGCAACATCATCACACAGCAGAACGCGAGCACCGGATATCTTGGCAGCAGCATGTATCACCACGGCTTCGGCATGTTGGGTTTGGCCGAGGCTTACGGAGCCGTCGATGACCGGAACCTCTGGCCGGATTCGGTCGCAAAGAGTCAGCAACGCTCGATCGGTGCGGCTCTCGAATTGGCGGTTCGAGCGGCGATCACGTCGCAGAAGAAGAATCCGCTAGGAGCGTGGCGGTACTCGCCCGATGCGAAGGATGCGGACACGTCGGTCAGCGGAGCGGTGCTCGTCGGCTTGCTGGCCTCGCGGAATGCTGGCCTCGAAGTGCCGGATGAGGTCATCGACAAGGCGATCTCGTACTACACGAAGATGACGGCCGCGTCGGGACAGGTCGCCTACGCCGGTGGCATTGGCGGCTTCGATGAATCGCTGGCGCGCATCTCGATCGGCACGCTCGTGTACGCGATCGCTCGACGGAAGGAC
>CAZILR010000093.1:6932-11642 GCA_964539995.1 uncultured Planctomyces sp. | reverse complement strand
TTCTGGCTCGGCGGCTGATTCAAGCGGGAACGCGCTGCGTCTCGTTCTCGTGGGGCGGCTGGGACACGCACGGCAATAATTTCGGCCATCTCAAGATGCAGTTGCCGAACCTCGACAACGGGCTGAGCACGTTGATTCAAGACCTCGACGCTTACGGCCTGCTGAACGACACGATCATCCTGATGTCGGGCGAATTCGGCCGCACGCCGCGCGTCAACGGCGGAGCGGGCCGCGATCACTGGGCACGCGCCGGTTTCTTCTTCGTCGCCGGCGGCGGCTTCCGACACGGCCAAGCGATCGGCTCGACCAACCGCCTGGGCGAAGTCCCGACGACTCGGCCGATCCACCTGCAAAACATCTTCGCGACCGTTTACAAGCAACTCGGCATCGACCCCGACACGACCACGCTCATCGACCCCAACGGCCGCCCGCAGTACCTCGTCGACGAACGCAAGCTCGTCGCGGAATTGGGGTGAACGTAGCTGCTCCTAACGGTCGCAGTACTGCTGAGTCTGAAATCCTTGAAATCGAGATGAACGATGTCCGTGAAAGAGTTGATTCGAAATGCTGTCGACCAGATGCCCGAAGGGATTTCGTTCGACGAGGCCATTGAAGAATTGGAAATCCTGGCCGCGATTCGTCGAGCCGACGAAGCTGCGGACGTCGGTGACGTTTACACCCAAGAAGAAGTCGAGTCGTGGTTTTCCAAGTAATTTGGACCGGCCCAGCGAAAGCAGAACTTCGAGACATCCACGACTTCATCGCCACCGACAATCCGACGGCCGCAAAGACAGTCGCTCGCGAGATCACCGAGCGAACTCGACTTCTCGGTACGATGCCCTTCGGCTTCCCCGCTTATGAACCGAGCAAAGATCCCAACACTCGTCACGCCGTCGTTGGCAATTACCGCATCTTCTACCGCGTCTACCCCGACAAGCAGCGGATTCGCATTCTGACCGTGTGGCATTCGTCGCGACGCGAACCACGATTGCCACGCAACTGAATCGTTCGTGTTCCTGCTCGGCGCGGTTCCGCCCCAACGGGGCAACCATAAGCCAGCCCAGGGCAAGTGACCATCGGGAACGCCGCCCTGGGTTCGCGATCAAGAAGAATGTCAAAGCCCTGAAGGGGCGGCATCAAATCGCGAGAAGTGATGTCGCCCCTTCAGGGCTTTAAGGATTATCTGATGGATGCCAACCCAGGGCGTTGCCCTGGGCTGGCTTGTTGCCGCCCCTTCGGGACTGAACCGCAAGAGCGCGGAGTCAGCATCCATGCGTTTTTTCCTGCGCTCGGCGCGGGTCTCCTGGCCCCGCAGAGTTTTGGACCGCAGGTCTCCTTGGGCTTTGATCGTTGCGGCGGGTTTGTTTCAATGCCAACGAAGAACCTTCGGTCGAGCGAGCGGCGGGGTCGGGAGACCCGCGCCGAGAACAGATGTTTAACCTCAACGCCAACGGCGTGAGCGCGCACGCCGTTGGCGTTGCGGTTAAACAGGGAGGATGGCCGCCCTCGGCCGTCCGGGTTTTGAAATCTCGAATGGGAAATCGGAAATCTCAAAGGACGGCCGAGGGCGGCCATCCTCCGGGCGGCTTTTCGGAGTCGACGCCACGGGATGGTCAGTCGGGTCGGCTCCGGCCGACCTTTGGCGATTTCAAATCAATCCAGCCGGCAAGAGCCGATCCGACAACATTCGCAGAGCCGAACAATGATGTCATTACTCCGAAGGAGTTTCGTCACATAGCCCAGGGTTGGCCGCGTCAGCGGGCTACCCTGGGTGAACGAACAAGGGTGCGATCTACCCCGTAGGGGTTGCGTCAGGATGACGGAACCCCTTCGGGGTACACATAACGATGGCACCGATTCCCCAGGGTAGCTCGCTTCGCGAACAACCCTGGGCTATGTGGCATAACTCCTTCGGAGTAGATCAATGGCACGGTCAGTCGAGTCGGCCCCGGCTGGCCTTTGGCGATTTCAAACAAACCAATCCAAATCGAGGTGCCCCATGCGATACGCTGTTGCAATCCTCAGTTCATGTGTGGTCTTCATCGCTGCAACCGTTTTCTGTTGGCGCACCCACGTCGGATTCCGCGCCGAATTTGAGCAGTGGGTTCGCGACGCCAACACCAGCGGACAACTGCCCGCAGAATTCAAAAACGTCGAACCGACCTCGCTGGTCCCGTCGCAAGTGGGTTACGAATTGCCTGGGTACTGGCGATTGCGGATCGACTTCACCGATGCACTTTATCGCTGGCGGTACTTTGAATTCATTCTGATGACCGCTGCGTTCGTCGGCATCGCTTACTATCGACGACCAACTCAGATCGGCACGAACAGACTTTATCCCGGTGACTTGTCGGTCACGGCTCAATAGGCTGGATTCTCGATCGAGTTCAGTCCCAGAAACGAAGCCCACTCAAATGCGATGTTCCTGCCACAACTTTGCCCCGGTCCTCTCGCGGCGCGACATACTGCGCGCGTCGGCATGTGGGTTTGGGACGCTGGCGCTGGCGGAGTTGTTGAAGGGTGATGCTGCGAAGGCGGACGCGGCTCGCGCGGGGAATCCGTTGGCTCCGAAGACTCCGCCGTTGGCGGCGAAGGCTCGGCGAGTCATTTTCCTCTTCATGCACGGTGGCCCTTCGCAGGTCGATACGTTCGATTACAAGCCGCTGCTTGAACGAGACCACGGAAAGCCGTTGCCGTTTTCCAAGCCGCGAGTCTTTTCGTCGGGGACCGGCAACCTGCTCAAGTCGCCGTGGAAGTTTCGGCAGTACGGCGAGAGCGGGGCGTGGGTCAGCGATCTGTTCCCGCATGTCGCTCAGCATGTCGATGACTTGTGCTTGATCAATTCGATGTGGGGGTCGAACTCGCGGCATGGCGGAGCGTTGCTCGAACTGCACACCGGCAGCGACACGTTCGTCCGGCCGAGCATGGGGTCGTGGATCACCTACGGACTGGGCACCGAGAACCAAGACCTTCCCGGCTACATCACCATCTGTCCGACGCTGACGCACGGCGGAGTCAACGCCTACAGCTCGGCATTCATGCCGGCGGTTTATCACGGCACGCCGCTGGGCAACGCCGGCATCTCGTCGGATCAGGCGAAGATCCCGTTCATCGAAAACGCCGACAAGCTGCCGCGCTCGTTGCAATCGCTGGAAGTCGGACTCTTACGGCAGATGAATGAAGAGCACCTCGCCGCGTCCGGTCCCGACACCGCGCTCGAAGGCCGCATCAATTCGTTTGAGCTGGCCTTCCGAATGCAGACCGCCGCGCCGGAACTGCAAAACCTCAGCAGCGAATCCGAGGCGACTCAAAAGCTGTACGGGCTCGACAACCCGCGCACCGCGAACTTCGGCCGGCAATGCCTGATGGCTCGCCGCTTCGCCGAGCGGGGCGTGCGGTTCATTCAATGCACTCACAGTTACAAGTGGGACCAGCACGGCAACCTGAAAGTCGATCACGCTCGCAACGCCGAGGAAGTCGATCAACCGATCGCCGCGCTGCTGACCGATCTGAAATCGCGCGGCCTGCTCGACGACACGCTGATCCTCTGGGGCGGCGAATTCGGCCGCACCCCGGTCGCTCAAGGAGACGACGGCCGAGACCACAACCCGCAAGGCTACACGATGTGGCTGGCCGGCGGCGGGGTGAAGCCCGGCATCCGCTACGGCGAGACCGACGACTACGGCTATTACGCCGTCAAAGACAAAGTCCACCTGCACGACCTGCACGCGACGATGCTGCATCTGCTAGGCTTCGACCACACGAAGCTGACCTACCGCTACGCGGGCCGCGATTTCCGCCTGACCGACGTGCATGGTGAAGTGGTCAGCGGGTTGTTGGCCTAATCGTCGTTGATGATCGTGCCCTGTGCCGAGAGAACGACGATCGTCGTGCCGGTGCTGGGACTTGAGAGTGTGACGGTGAAGCCTTCGTCCGCTTCGGAGAGCGTGTCACCCTTCACGTTGATCGTGATGACCTTCGAGGTCTCGCCGGCCACGAAGCTGACGGTGTTGGTGGGGACGTGAATCCCGAAGTCGGCGGCAATGGCGGGATTCAAACCGCTGCCGGTCACGACGAACTTCACGCTGGCGGCATTGGTCGTCACGCCAACGCGAGTCACCGTGAAGGTGAACGCCGTTAGGCCGGTGTTGCCTTCGTTTTTCTCGGCGTCTGTCGCCACGATCGCGAACGACGTGTCGTCATTCGTGATCGTGCCGTTCGCGGTCGCATTGGCCAGAGTGATGAGTCCAGTCACTCCGGTTGGATTTGACAACGTGGCGGTAAAACCTTCGTTAGCTTCCACGCTCGTGTCGCCGCGCACGTTGATGGTCAGCGTTTGCGAGGCTTGTGCGGCGGAGAAGGTCAGCGTGCCGTCCGGCAGAGCACCATTCGCGAAATCATTTGCCTCCGCCGGATTGTCGCCGTTTCCGGTGACTCCGAATTGGACGCTGCCAGCCACCGCCAGACCGATACGAGTCACCGTAAACGTGAACGCCGTGTTGGCCAAAGGTTTCGAGGTGGAGCTGCCTTCCGCCTTTACGGCGCTCGTGGCGTTGACCGGCGTGATTGCGAAGCTCGTGTCGTCGTTGTTGATCGTGCCGCTCGCGGTCGCGGTGACGAGGATTGCGTCCGCCGGATTTGTCAGCGTGACGATGAAGCTTTCGTTGAGCTCGCCAATGTTGTCGCCGGTCACGTCGATCGTGATGACTT
>CAZILR010000093.1:0-6832 GCA_964539995.1 uncultured Planctomyces sp. | reverse complement strand
AAGCTTTCGTTGAGCTCGCCAATGTTGTCGCCGGTCACGTCGATCGTGATGACTTTCGTCGTGTCGTTCGCGGAGAAATCGACCATGCCGGTGGGGAGTGCTCCGCCGAAGTCGGCAGCATTGGTTCCGTTGGTGGCGGTCCCGGTAACGGCGAAGTGAACGCTCGAGGTGCCGCTGATGTCACCCATGCGAGTCACCGTGAAGGTGAACGCCGTCGGTGTCGATCCGGTTCCCTCGACTTTGACCGCGCTGGTCGCGGCGATCGACAGTGA
This sequence comes from uncultured Planctomyces sp., assembly GCA_964539995.1. GTDB lineage: Bacteria > Planctomycetota > Planctomycetia > Planctomycetales > Planctomycetaceae > SXKJ01. The sequence goes on along the minus strand of CAZILR010000093.1, from coordinate 6,560 downwards.
GGCATCGTCGTTGTTGATCGTCCCGTTGGCCGTGATCGCGGCAGCGGTTCCTAGAGTCGCTCCACCGGTCGGAGCCGACAGCGTCACTTTGAAGCCTTCATTACCTTCGACGAGATTGTCCGCGAAGACGTTGATCGGGATCAATTTCGTGGTTTCGCCTGCGAAGAAGTTGACGGTCCCGGTGGGAAACTTTCCGCCAACGAAATCTGTTGCGGCTGACGCGGTCGCTCCCGTGCCGTTCGTAGCGGACGCGAACTTCACGCTCGCCGGGACGTTGATTCCGCCGGTGCGAGTGACGGTGAACGTGAGCGGTGTTGAACTGCCTTCAGTCCCTTCGCGCTTGTTGGCGTCGGTGGCCGCGATCGTCAATGTGGCATCATCGCTGAGAATCGTGCCGTTCGCGGTCGCCGTATCGAGGACTCCACCGATGGGATTCGACAGCGTGACCGTGAAACCGTTGTCCGGCTCAAACGTCGTGTCCCCTTTCACATTGATCGTGACGGTCGCGGTGGCAGCACCCGCCGCGAATTTGACCAGACCTGTCGGAAACACGGTGCCGAAGTCAGCGACGTCTGCCGAACTGTCGCCGCTGCCGGTGACAGCGTAGGCCACGCTCGCCGCGCCGAGCGTGCTGCCGTTGCGAGTCACCGTGAACGTGAACGGTGTCGTGCTGCTGTTCCCTTCGGCTTTGTTCGCGCTGAGCGGAGCGATGGAGAACGAAGCATCGTCGCTGATGATCGTGCCGATTGCGGTTGGGGTCAGCAGACTATTGGCTCCGACAGGGTTCGACAGCGTGATGAGAAATGTTTCGGTCGGTTCGATCGTCGTATCGCCGGTGACGTTGATGGTGATGACCTGTGAGGTCTCGCCGGCCGTAAAGTTGAGCGTGCCACTAGGCAGCGTCCCGCCAAAGTCACCTGCATTCGCCGGGTTGACTCCGCTGCCTGTCACGGCGAAGTCCACACTCGTTACGCCGTTCGTCAAGCCGGTGCGTGTGACCGTGAAGGTGTGCGCGGTCTGACTGCTGTGTCCTTCGCTCTTGTTCGTACTCGTCGCAGCAACCGTCATCGCCGTGTCATCCGTCTGGATCGTGCCGTTCGCCGTGGCCGTCCCCAACGAGGCTCCCGTCGGAGCCGACAGGGTCACGATGAAAGTCTCGTTGTTCTCGATGAGCGTCTCGCCCACGACGTTGAGCGTGATCGTCTTTGACGTCTCACCCACCGCGAAGTTGAGCGTGCCGCTGGGGAACGCCGCCGCTCCAAAATCCGCCGCACTCGCTCCGCCGGTGGGAGCCGACACCGCGAACTTCACCGTGGCCGGAGTGATCGTCGCTCCGCCACGAATCACCGTGAACGTGAATGGCGTGAGGCCGCTGTTCCCTTCCGCTTGGTTGGCCTGCAACGCCGCAATCGCGAGTCCCGAATCATCATTCTGAATCCGTCCATTCGCCGTCGTCGTCTCACCCAGCGCTCCGCCGACGGGCGTGTTGAGCGTGATGGTGAAGCCTTCATCCAACTCAAAGAGCGTTTCCCCTTTGACGCTGACCGTGACGAGCTTCGATGTTTCTCCCGCCGCGAAGTTCACCGTGCCAGAGGGCAATGCTGTTCCAAAATCGGCGGCAACAGCGGGATTCGTTCCACTGCCCGTGACCGCGAACTTCACGCTGCCTGCTCCGGAGGTGGCACCACTGCGCGTGACGGTGAATGTGAACGGGCTGGTGGCTGTATTGCCTTCCGCTTTGGTGGCGTCGGCGACGGCAATTGCGAAAGCCGAATCGTCGTTCGTGATCGTGCCGATGGCGGTGATGGTGCCGAGGGAAGCTCCCGTCGGATTCGAAAGCGTGACGTCGAAAGTCTCAGTCGGCTCGACGGTCGTATCGCCAGCGACGTTGATCGTGATGACTTGCGAGGTTTGATTGGGAGAGAAGTTGACCGTCGCTGTGGGGAAGACATTGCCCGCGAAATCGCTGGCCACGGCTGGGTTCGCTCCGCTGCCACTGACCGTGTAATCCACACTGCCAGCGGTGGTGGTCACTCCGTTGCGAGTAATCGTGAACGTGAACGGTGTCGTCGCGGCATTTCCCTCTGGCTTGGCAGCGTTGGTCGGGACGATCGAAAAACTGCCGTTGTTGATGACCAGATCAAACCGGTTCGAGACACCGACTCCTGTTTGACGAATTTGAATTTGAGCAGTGCGTGCCGTGGCAATTTGGTCCGCTGGGATGAGCACTCGCATTTGAGTCGGGCTGTCGACCACCGTCGACTGGCTGCGGAAGTTGTTGGGGTTATCAGGAGTGTTGACCTCGACAACCATTCCGAACGGATCAGTGCCAAAGTTCGTCCCGTGGATCGTCAACGACAAGACATTAGGTGCAGTGACGCTACCAGCCGTCACTGTTGCCGGACTGATGCTCGTGATGACGGGCAACGGATTTCGGACGCTGAAACTGCGCGTACCAAAGGTCATTCCATTGGGATTGACCACACGGATGCTGCCACTTCCCACCTGAGCCAGATCAGCGGCGGTCAGCGTCATTGTGACTTGCTGGCCGCTCACATAAGTCGTCGCACGCGGCTCACCATTCCATTGGGCGACAGCACCGTCCAGGAAATAGTTGCCAGTCACCGTCACGGTTCGACTTCCACTGCCGGGCGGCGCGTTGTCCGGGCTGATACTAGAAATGCTCGCAAAGAACGGACTGACTTGGACACTACGCGGCCCTGCGGAGTCCGGCGCATCGCCACCAGAGATTGTGACCAGTGCGTCGCCGACCACTCGAAGTAATTCAGCCGGAACCGTGGCATCGAGCCGAGTCGCTGAGACAAACGTCGTCTCCAGCTTCACACCATTCCAGACAATGTCGGCTCCATCGACGAAATCAACACCCGTGACAGAAATCAGCGTGTTGGGCGCACCGGCGGAAATGCCTCCGCCGAACGTCCGCTCGGCAACCGCAGTCACGCGAGGTCGTGGCTTCGTGAAGACGAACGACATCGAGTTCGACGTCCCGCCGCCGGGGGTGGGATTCACGATCGACAAGGTCACGCTGCCGACCGGCCGGATTAGCGAGAGTGCGACATCGAACTGCGTATCCGTGACGCCCGTGAGGTCCGAGAGCGAAATGAATTGAACGCCGCTCGGTCCTTCGATGCGCAGTTGTGACGCGGCGTTGAAACCTTGTCCTTTGATGGTGACGGTGACGCTGGTTGGGTCGCTCGGAAGCGGTTGACTGCTGCGCGTCGGTGCGAAGGTCGGCGTGATTTCGCTGAGGACCGGTTGTGGGTGCAACACGTCGAACGTCACTTCGTTGGATTTCCTGCGGAAGTAAGAGTCCGTGACGACCGCGATTTGGTGAGTGCCGCCGAACGCCAGTCGCTCGGCAGAGAGTTCGACGGTCATGAGCGAGTCGCTCAAGACGTTGGTCGGCAACAGGTCGCCAGCACTCGTCGAATCCCAAATGGCGCGAGTGATCCCTGTTAAGAATCCCGTTCCGGCGATGCGGATGGTTTGCGTCGGTGAGCCAGCCTCAATGCTGTTGGTGGAAATCGCGTCGATCGTCGGCGTGGGAAACTCCGCCAGAAAATTCCAGACGTCCGGCGTTCCCTCGACACGAGGTGCCGGATTCTCCACGGTGAGTGGAAACAGCGTGGCGTCTGTCCCCGGCACCAACGGCAAGCGATCGGCCTCAATCGTGGCTTCGATTGTCTGCGAATCGATGAACTTGGAGGGAACTTCGGCACCATTGAGCAAGACTCGCGCGTCCGGGAGGAAGTTCGTGCCCACCAACGTCAGCACCTTTTCTGTCCCGACGATCACCGTGCCGATGGACGCCGATTGGTTGCCCGGATGAGTCGGTCGAGGGCTTTTCACGAAAAACGAGACTGGACCAAACTCGGTTCCATCCGCATTGACGATTGTGACCGAGACGGTCCCCGGCTTCAGCAATGAACTTGCCGGAATGCTCGCGCTGATGGAGTCGCGTGGGTCCGTCCCTGTCACCGTCCCCACGGTCACGCCATTGAATCGGACAGTGGCTCCCGGTTGAAATGTCGGCGTCGCGCGGGCTTGCACGAGGCTTGCGGTGAATGACGTTGTCCCCGATCCATCAATGACGAATGAGTTACTGCTCAACTGAATGGCATTGGCCGCATCAAAGATCCCGAACGGTTTCGAGTTGGAGATCGTGTTCCCGTCGGGATCCTGATTCTCGACGGTGACCGCCTTGGTCCCCACCGTGTTCAACAGCGTCGTGGGAACTTCCACCCTCACGACGTTGGCTGATTGTTGCAACGGCGTCAGCGCGGTCGTTCCAAAACGGACGATCGCGTTGGCGAAATTCACCCCCTCGATCTCAATCGTTTTGGTCGCACTCCCGACCAAGCTGCCAACCTCACTGAGAGAATTGATGACAGGTGTCGGAGGTGTCAGCGCGACATGGACCGCATTCGAGACGACACCATCGGACAATTCTTGGAACGCTTCCCGATTGACAACCCTCAGCGTGACGCCGCTGTAGCCGCGAAATTGCCTCGCTGGAAGCAAGATCGCCATCTGCGTGTCATTGACTAAAAGATCGCGTGGCTTTTGGATGAATGTCTCTGATTCATCCTCATCGGGGACAAGGGTCACGAATGGTTCGACTTCACTCAAAAAACCCGTTCCCGTCAGCGAGAATAGCACGAATTCTGTTCCGTCCACCGTCTTGAAAGAGGTGGTGACCGACTCGATCGTTGGTGTCGGCGGTCGAATCTCGAACGCCGAGGTCACGATGTCGCGATTGCTGTTCTTGAACAGCAACCGATAAGTTCCATAGGCACTTGTTTCGGTGACGTTCGCAAAGATGTGTTGATCGTTCAGATCGAAGTCAAAAAAGGCGCTGAGTTCGATCGCTCCAGAAGGCTGCGGAGTAACCAGTGTGGCCTGCATGTCATTGGTGAAGTTCACACCTCGGAGTTCGACCACGACGGGTTGGCCGGCCACTGGATCAGCGGGAGTGATCGAGAAACCGGTGATGTTTGGCGTCGCGGACTTCAACGTCCACGAAAACAGGTTCGAGACGGCGATATCATCTTGGTCGTCATTCACGACGGCCAGGGAATTTGTCCCCCAGACCAAGGTGCTGTCCACATCGGAATAGGGCGTGGCCTGAATCACGTTACCGAAAACGGTCGTCTCCCAGGCAACCCCATTCACGATGACGTCCGATTTCAAATGTTTTGCCGTGTCGTCAAAAAAGTTGGCTCCCAGGATCGTCAGTTCGATCTTCGGTGGCGCGCCGTTTTCATCGGGAACCACCATTGCCGGCGACGCCACGGCCAAAACCAACGGCACCGGGGGCGTCAGCAAGCACCGTTCTTCAAACCGCTCAATGAGCGCCGCAATCACGTTCAACCGACGACGCGGTCTCGACGGACGCAACATTCGGCTCAGCAATATTCGCAACATGATTCCCCAAGCTGGGCATTGCCCATCATTTCGTGGCGCGGCAAGGCTTCTGTGGCAAACACAAGAGGCCGCGCAATGCCAAGCTTTCACTCGCAGAGCCTATTGAGGTTCAGGGGTAAATCAACTTTCGATCGCAACACATGACACAGATTCTCTGGAATCTGTTGGGCTTCCGAGAAACAGGCTGATTGACGGGATTTTCTTCACCACGCCAAGCCGAGCGCATCGAGACGGGAACGGATTTGGTCGATCTCCCAGACCACAACTTCGCCAGCCGATGAGCCGAGCGCGAGACGGCGTCGGTCGGGACTCCACGCGGCCGACGTGACAGTGGAGGAACTCCACGGCAGCGACACGAGCGTATCGTGCTTCGCCATGTCCCAAATGGTCACGGTCGAGCCGAAGATCACCAGCCAGCGGCCATCGTCGCTCAGACGAAAGTTGCGGTTCACTCCGGTGGGTGATTGGCCGGGAGTTGACTGTGACGTGAACTCTGGCTGGCTCAACGAGTCCACGTTCCAGATTTGGACTTGGCCGGACTCGGTCATCACCACGAAGCGGCGACTGTTCGGGAGGAACGCGACGCCGTGCGGCACAAACGCGCTGATCGGAGTCGGCAGCACGATCTGTGAGCCAGCCGTGATGTCCCACACGGAGGCTTGTGCTCCGCTATCGACCCATGCCAACAGACTGCCGTCCGAGGAGATGCTCAAGCTGCTGGCGAGCATGTCTGTCGGCTTCGCGATCAATTCAAACGGAGTATCCGACGAATCCGCTGGCGACGAGGTGGCTTTGGCACGCCACACTCCCACACCTTGGAAACCGCTGGCCGCCAGCACGCGACCGTCGGCGCTGAACACCGAGTTCCACAAATAATCTCCGAGTCCATGCGGGATCTGCGCGGCGCGAGTTGGCAACGTCGATTCGCCGAATCGCCAGAACTGAAACCCTCCGGAAACTTCGCTGGTGCAAAACTGTCTGCCATCCGGAGCGATCGACAAGCAGGTGCTGGGGATTAGCGCACCCGGCTGCAAGCCGAGCGCTCTTCCCGATTCCGCGTCCCAGAAACGGATGCTGTTGTCTCGGCTGGTCGAGACCAATTGGCGACCGTCCGG
>CAZILR010000092.1:0-11664 GCA_964539995.1 uncultured Planctomyces sp. | reverse complement strand
AGAATCTTCTAAACGACGCGGGGTGAAATACCCAGCGGCGCGGGCGGGATTGCCGATCATCAAATACGTTCTGAGTTTTCAGATTACATCCCGGCCTGCCTCAATCCCAAAGAACCAACGACGACCGTCAGGGGCTTCGGGCAATGTACCCTCAAGGAGCGATTGAATAGATCGCCCCAACTCGACGACCGGCGCGGTCGGAAATTGTGACGCCCCTCTTGGAAAGACTCCGTCGCCGTCGAGGACTTTCCACGCCAACATTTCCTCAGCGGGGATAGACCCTCGTTTCAATAGATCGTTGCACGCATCGTCGAACAATTGCCAAACAATTTGAATTTGGCTTCCTGACCAATTCTCGTCGAGGTGGAAACCGAAGTCGGAGATTACCGCATTCACACGCCAATGCTCGACGCAGTCGTGCAGCCAAGCGTCGTTTTCTTGAGCGGCAAGTTTCTCGGCATGGTCAATCACATGCTTCAAAAGAATTCCGACGGCGACGTCATACGCCCAAAAACCATTGCTGCGGTATTCGACAAAAAGTGTACTCGACATGATTGCCCTCGTCGGCATCTTAGCGAATCGCCGCCCTCATCACGGGACGACGCGCTACTTGCGTTGGGCGACGATCAAGGACGCACCGACGGCGGCGGTCAGGCGGTCGAGAACGTCGGAACGCAATGTTCGGTCTCTCGCCACAACGTGGCAGCTCTATGCCAGCCCAGGCCATCGGCCTGGGTTACGGTGACAAAAACAAACAGGTAGCCCCAACGGGGCGGCCCTCATCGTTGTTCGTCATCGTCGATCGGGTGTCTCGTCTTGGACGAATAGTGCCGCCCCGTTGGGGCTATGAACTCGGAAGGTTTCCGTCACCCAGGCCGGTGGCCTGGGCTGACATGGGGCCGTCCCTTTGGGACTGAACCGCAGGGGATCAGGGCACTCGAACTGGAAACGGCGTTGAGCGACGACGTTCTCGAATCGCATGGCAGTCAATCGCCGTTCGAGCCGTGAGTCGGGCTGGTCCGAATCGTTGCGGCGGGCAACCATCGGCAAAGTCTCGGCAGAAGTTCCCGGCTCCGGAGTCCGATCATGGCCACCGCCAAACGTCGCTACAGCAAGGAAGAGTTTGCTCGGCGCGGCCGCGCTCTACGACAAAGTGATTCGTCAGACGTTTGAACCGAGCCATGACGGACAGTTCGCGGCGATCGACATCGAGACCGGTGAGTTTGAAATTGATGCCAAAGACCTGGAAGCCGTTCACCGACTGTTGAAGCGACTGCCCAAAGCACAGCCTTGGCTGTGTCGCATTGACTTTCGTTCACTTCGTCGCATTGGCTTCGGTCCGCGAAAGGCTCGCGCATGATTCGCGGACTTCGGGCAGCGCGAAATTCACCGCCGACCACGCTCCGTGCTTGAGCGGCTTCTTGATTGTGCCGAGCAGATATTCCGGGTGCTCGTTCTTCAGTTTGTTGTCGCGGAAGAGGATCGGCCCGTATTCGGCTTTGCTGCCGTCATGCGTGTCGTTCATCCGCAGAGACCAGAAGACTTCGATGTTGTGCTGGCGTCCGAAGTCGATCTGCATTTGCAGAGGATCAAGCCCAGCCTGCAACAGGGCGCTCATCTGGTTGCCAGCGTATCGGCCCTCGGTACAGGTGAAGACCTGACCGATTTTCGTGAAGTGTGTGAAGACGCCAAAGCCCGAAGTGCGAGTGCAGTAGAAAATGCTGTCCACATGAGTGCCAGCCAACTTCGTCGTGCGGCGGCTGAGAAAGTCCTGGGCCGTGGGCGTCTTCATTTCAACTACCGGCTCGCCACCGTCGTTGTTGAACAATACCCGGCGCGTCCGATCGCGCGCCTTCTGGCGAGCCTCATTCGGCTTGAAATATGTCTTGATCGGAATTTCATCTGCCGGGACATCCTGGCCACCAAGACTCGACGACCAGAGGACGAAGACCGCCAAAGTCAAAAGTGGAAGCCGGCACATGATTTTCTTTCCTCGTGTGAGATTGAAAATAGAAACGAGAACCGGCGCAAAAACAGAAAAGGCCAGATCACTCCACGATCTTCAAACCATCCGCCTCGGCGATCGCGCGGGGCACGAGCAATTCGGCGGGACATTTCGACCACAGGCTGGGGACCGAATACAGCAGCGGGAACGCGAAGCCGTTGCCGCTGATTTGGGCGAGTTGTCCGTCTTCGCCCGGTTCGAGCGTGATGCGGTGTGTGCCTCGGCGGTCGATGTCGATGGTGCGCGATTTGACCAAGCCTTTGGCGTTCAGACCGCGATGCAGTTGAACTTGCTTGCGGCCGGCGCTGCGCCAGTTTTCCAGGTCGAGCGACCTTGTTCCTTTGGGGATGTAGATCCAAACCGGGTCTTGAGTCAGTCCGGTCAGCCGTGTGAAAAATGTCTGCGGCGGACGAGTCGTGTGCGTGCCTTGTGTCACGTCGTAGCCCAAGCTGGCGAGGTTCGCCAAGAATCCGCCGCGACCGACTTCGATGCGATACGTCCCGGCGCGAGACGCTGAATACCGGACCTCGGCAACGTGGCGCGGCTTGCCGTCTGGTGTGTTGGTGACGAGTTGCGAAGCAGCCATCGTCGCCGTCACGTCCACCACCGGAGTCCACTGGCGCTGAGCCGCATCCCACCACTCAATGCCGTAAGGCACATCCTTCGGACCGTAGAACTGGAGTTGTTCTGTGCTGGCCGGCCAAGCGAACTTGAAGCCGATCGTTTCGCCCACCTTCGCCGTCGCGAGAAACGGATATGGCTCGGCCTGAGCACTGTTGTATTGCAGCGGCTTGCCGGTCGTGAGCGATTGAAAGTCAGAGACTCGCACCAAGTCGTTCAAGTCGATGTCGCGAGCCTTGCGACCATTGGCCAGCACGGCGTCGGCAAACAGAAAAACTTCGATCTCCGGCCAATGCTCGTGCATTCGTCGCCACCACGCGGCGGTCTCCTCCGCCGAGTAATGAGCTGGGCCGCGTCGCAGCGATTCGGGGATGACGTTCTCCAGCCGGAAGTTTTCGTTGCCGTGCGTCCGTTTGACCGCCATGTGCATCGCGGTCATGTACGACATCTGCCCCTTCCACAGAAATTCGACCAACTCCGGCGAGTCCCGCTTCGCACGCTCGGTGTCGAGCAGGTAGTACCAGTACCAATACTGCTTCACGTCATCGAGCCGCCGCTTCGCATCCGGTTCGGCGGCAGGGCTGATCTTCGCGTCGGCCGCGTCGATCAAGCGGATCGCCTTCGCCCAAGTGCCGGGGGCGTTCGCGGAATAATTCTCGACCAGCATGAAGTCGTAGTACGCTTTCATCTCGCGCCAGCCGCCGCCGAACGAGCGTTGCAGCCAGCGGTCGCGGATCGCGTCGAGTTGCTCGGCCGTCAGGCGCGCGTTCCACAAAACTTTGCTCATCAAGTAGTACGCCAGCCCGTACTTGCCGAAGTTGAAGTCCGTCTCGAAGTTCATCGCTCGCATCCCGCCGTCGTAGGCACCGCGCAAGTCTTCGGCGATCCGCGACGGAGCCGCGCTCCAGCGTGCCGGCAGTCCATCGAGCGTGTGATCGGCGTAGTACGCGATGCTGGGGATGCGGTAATCGCCCGATGGTTCGCGCGGCAGCATCTTCTGAAACGCCGCCGCCATGTCGTGGTGCGACGCGAACTGTTTCCATTCGCCCAACCCGCGATGCTTGGGATACCCGGCGATCATCACGCGAATGCGCGGATCAAGATTGATGTGCGGCGGGATGTCGTGCAGCGCGTAGCTGTAGCAACTGCACCGCACGAGCTCCTTCTTCGGTCGGCCGCTCTTCGTGACCTGTTCGGCAGGCGGCAGCGAATCGATCCAGCCGTCAAATTCGCGCAGCAACCAATTGTTGAACCCGAACACGACATCCGCCGGAGTCGCGTAATCCCATTTTTCCAACGGCTGGTCGATCCCGCGATAGCCGTGCAAGACATACGGGTTCGGCCACTCGACCCCCGTCGCGCGCAGCGAATCGGGATACCAATTCCGGTACTGCGGACTCAGCCACTCACCGATGTTTTGATAGCCGGCCCCGTCTTCCGGTTCCGGCCCGAAGACGAAGACCTCGCCCGGCAGTTCGTCGAAGTGCTTGGCCGCGCGGCGTTTCATCTCGTCCAGCACGATTCCGCGAACGAACGGCGTCGAGACATCCGCGTTGACGTTCAGGCCGACCAACTTTTGTTCGGCCCACTGCTTGCCGTTCGAGACGAAGACTTTTCCGAATCCCGGCTGCTCTTTCGAGTCGGTGTTGATCCAGAGGTGCGACGCATTCGACTCGTCGGCGGCCGGACGTTCGGCATCAAGGCCGAGATGATTCTGCGCCGTCAGAAATCCTTCGGTCGAACCGGTTCGCAGCATCTCCTCGACGATCTTGCGATGATGCTGATACATCGCATGACCGGGAAACGCTGCCATCGAGTGCCCGTGATTGCGAATGCCGATCGCCCAGCGCGTGTAGCTGTCGGTCACCGATTCGTCTCGCGGGTCTGACAGACTCAACTTCGGCCCGGTCATGATCGTGCCAACGCCCCGCTGCTGCCCGCTCGTGGGCGTGATCTGCCGCAGATAAAAACCCGCCCGATCCGCCAGCTCGACGTCGAACTCCAACCGCTTGCGATCCGTTGGCACATGAATCCAATTCGGCCCCATGCCGAGCACTTCATAGCCGACGGATTCCAGCAACGCCGGCATCGCCGCGCTCAACCCATCCACGGTGTTGGCAATGATGACCAGTCGATCGCGTTCGCTCCGCAGAATAAACGCCTCTCGGTCGTTGTAAGCATCGGAGCCGTCGTTGCGCAGCGCGCGTCGCACCGCCGGATCGTCACGCAGGTCCGTCGGAGCATTCTCCAGTAACGCGATCACGATGCCGTGCCGCAATTCGCGGTCACTACGAACGTCCAATGTCACGCCAGTCATCCGCCGGATGCCGTCTTGCAGAAACATCACCGCCTCGCGTATCCGAGCTTCCGGCGAGTTGAACGCCACGCGCGGATTCGTGATCGCCTTCCAGTCGAATCCGGTGCCACGGGCCACATCGAATTGCAGCACGATCGCGGACTGCTCGTTCCGAGCCGGGTCAACCACCAAGAACGGAGCAGCGATCGCATCGCGTGGCTCGAACATCGCGCGCGCGGCGACGGGAGCCAGTTTGGAATTGTCATGCCCGACCTCCGGCACGGTCGTGAGCTTCCATCGCAGCGGCGCGTTCAATCGCCGAGCTTCCGCTTCGGCTGTGCGGAAAAAGTTGCGGCCCCGATCCAGTCGATGCGGGCCTTGCGCTGCGGCTTCGGGATTCTTCGGCAAGTATTTGTCATTCGGGTCGATGTCCCGTTCGCCCAGCAACACCAGCAAGGGGACACTCAGTGCCGAACGCAATCGCGGCTCAGTCAATGCCGAGTCTCCCAGCCCGAACGGAAACTTCACGTCGAACGTAGGCATCGTGTAGCTCCCCGCGTTGGCCGCGACGGCGAGTTCGATGCGTGCTCCCGTCTTGAACTGTGCCAGCCGATGCACGAACTGCGAACCGGCCGAATGTCCGAACAGAAAATATCGCTCGCGGCGATTGCCGGTCGCGGCTTTGAGATGATCGAACAAGTGCTCGATCGCGGAGAACGTCCACTTCGATTCTTCGATCGGCTGGCCGTCGCTCGTTCGCAGATTGCCGAACTGATAGGTGCTGTGATCGCGATAATGTTCGAGCGAAAACTCCGGTACGACGACCAGCGTTCGGTAGCGATCCGCCAACGGAACCCACGGCTCGCGATACGTCTCGCCGTTCCGCAGAACGCCGTGCATGACAAACGTGATCGGCGAATCGACCGTCAGTCCCGCCGGCCGATAGGCCCAGACGCGAATTGGCTTGTCGGCGTTGCCCCGTTGATCGACGAACACGAAATCCGACTTGCCGACCGGAAGATCATCTGCCGCCGCCGCGACTCCGACGAACATCCACGCGGCGAGTAACCACAAGCAGAATTGCCAATGTTTTTTCATCGGACGTCTCGGCGGTGTGAATGTGTCGTGTCGAATGACGAACTGCGAGCAAGCTGTGACGAGTCACTTCGATTCAAACGCTTTGACGATGTTGGTGAGCACTCGCATTTGGTCGTCGAAGCGGCGTTCGTCCGCGACGGTCGGCGGGACGCGGCCGTTCGGAAGCGAACCGGCGATGCTCCAGCCAGCGTAAATGATCTGCCCTTTCCCAACCGAGACTCGGCCGAGCAGCGTCTTGCCTGTCGTGGTGCCGATCAGCACGTCCCCTTTCGGCAGACCGATCGCGCTGCCTCCTTTCGCGAGCCATGCGAGATCAGCGCCGGGCTGCGCGAGATGCGCGATCCACGGATGTTGCGGCATCAGCACGGAGAACTCTTTCGCATTCTCACGCGGCTGTGGGCCGCCGAGTTCGATGAGCATTCGCCGGCCTGATTCTGATGCGAACAGATCGAATCGCTCGCGGAACAGCCACAGCGTGCCCCCCTCCTCCAGAAACTTGCGGACGATCGGAAGTTCGTTGTCAGCGAACTTGGTCGGCGTCACGCCCGCACGAGCGAAGCTGCCGTCGAACACGATCGCACCGTACTTCGCGAACTCGCGCGGATCGAGCCACGCTCGCTCAACCTCGACGACCTTCAGGCCGCGCTTGCGGAGGGCGTATGTCACCAGCGGTGCCTCGAACGCCGGATAGCCGGTGACGACAGCGACTGGCTTGCCAAGTGTTTTGGGAAACTGGTTCTCGACGACAAGCGGCAACGTCCACGCGATCTCGACCGGCGCGGCGGCATCCGACTCGCGGAGCGAGTCGGCTACGTTGCCGAACACGTCGAGCCGGCCACGACAGCCGACTCGCCACGGTGCGACTCCGTGCGAGGCCACAGGCAATGGTCGCGTCGGTGCGTGCGAGCGGAATTCCGTCGGCTCAATCGCGAACGAGATACCGCTGACGTGTGACATCACGAAGACCAGCAGACAGCGAACCATTGGCGGACTCATGATGACGGACTCCATGCCGTGTGGCGCACGCGGATCGCGTGCGATCTGTTGTCTCAAATCGTCTCGCGAATCACAACCTGGCGCACGCGAGCCGCGTACGACCCATGCAGTTCGCGGCTGACGAGAGCAACTTTGGAGTCGGCGAGTTTTGATCTTGCTCGTTCGGCGGCCGAGTTCAGCAACTGCCAGGATCAGGCGATGTCCATTTTAAGGAGCTACTGTCGTGATTGCCCCGTCCGTGTTGAGTCGCCGTGAACCGCTTCGAGCCGTAGCGGTCGCTGTCGCGCGTCCGCGTTGAGCCAAGAAGTCTCCGCAGCACGGAGCCGATGTCGCGACAGGACGATGCTTCTGCAACAATGTCCGTGACCGAAAACAGTTTTGTCGAAATGCAATCGGAGGTAACGATCGATGATTTCTCCGCATTACCAAATCGACCGTCGTGATTGGCTACGAGTCAGCGCGGCTGGTGTTTTGGGAACGACGTTGCCGTTGCTCCCGAACACGACGTCCGCCGCCGCCTCGGCAACTGGCCGAGCCAAGTCGGTTTTGATCGTCCATCTCAGCGGTGGGCCGAGCCAGTTGGATATGTTCGATCCAAAGCCGGAGGCTCCGGCGGAGATTCGTGGCGAGTTTTCGCCGATCGAAACCGCCGTTCCGGGCGTTCAGGTTTGCGAGCATCTGCCGCGATTAGCTCAGCAACTGAAACACTGGTCGGTGCTCCGTTCGTTGGCGCATCTCGAACACAATCATCTGCTGGCGACACACGTCGCGCTGACCGGCCGCCCGACGCCGATTCCGCGCGGCGGCAGCGATCTGGATCGCGTCGAGTCTCGCAACGACTTCCCGAATTTCGCGGCCGCACTCAGTTACGTCCAGCCCCGCAACGACGGCGTGCCGACCGGCGTCTCGCTGCCGAATTACTTCATCGAAGGACCGCTCACCTGGCCCGGACAACATTCCGGGTTCCTCGGCCCCAAGCACGATCCGTGGCAGATTAACCACGATCCGAACGATCCCAACTTCCGCATGGATTCGCTGAGCTTGCAACCGGGAGTCACCTCTCCTCGGCTGCTGTCGCGGCGCGGGCTGTTGGAAACGGTGAACCGCAGTCCGCTGTCGCTCGACGCGGCAGGCCGAGCCAACTCGTTCACGGAGCAGCAAGGATTGGCATTCTCGCTGCTCACGTCCGATCGAGTCACTCAAGCGTTCGACATGCACCGCGAAGAGGCTCCGGTTCGCGATCGTTATGGCCGGAGCAAATTCGGCCAGTCGCTGTTGCTCGCGCGACGATTGCTTCAAGCGGGCGTCCCGATCGTCCAGGCGGCGATGGGCATCGTGCAGACGTGGGACACGCACGTCGATAACTGGGGACGATTGAAGAACACACTGCTGCCGGACTTGGACCGGGGCCTCGCGGCGCTGATGGACGATTTGTCGTCAACGGGCCTGTTGGACCAAACGCTAGTGCTCGTCATGGGCGAGTTCGGCCGGACACCACGCATCTCGACGCTCCCCGACCAAGCGGTTTCCGGTCGCGACCATTGGGCTTATGTCTACTCGGCACTCGTCGCCGGAGCCGGTGTTCGAGGCGGCCAAGTCGTCGGCCAGTCCGATGCCAACGCGGCGTACCCGGTGTCGCGGCCGTGGTCGCCCGCCGATGTCTGTACGACGTTGTTGAACGCTCTCGGAGTCGATCACAACGCGGTGCTCATGGACCCGTTGCAGCGACCGAATCATCTGCTCAACGGCGAGGTGATCGCCCCGCTCTACTCCGGGCGAGTCGGATGATCGTCCTCGGATCGATCAAGTTGACCCACGCTCTGGCGAGTGTGCTACGGTCTGAAGCACGGGCTTGTTGGCATTCGAGATCGAGGAGTATTTCTGGATGTCCAACGTCTTCGGATTTGGTGCGAAGGGGGACGGCGTCGCCGACGACACGGAGGCGTTGCAGCATACGCTCGACTCCGGCGACGGAGTGCTGCGGCTCAACAAGGGGACGTACCGCATCACGAAGCCGCTGGTGCTCGACCTGACGAAGACCGGCTTCGGGGCCGTGCGTGGCGAAGGGGGGACGTCGCGGATCGTGATGGCCGGAGCGGGTCCGGCGATTCGGGTCATCGGCGATCATCAAGGGACCGCGTCGCCCAGCAGTGTGCCGCCTCACACCTGGGAGAAAGAGCGCTTCCCGACCATCACCGGCATCGAGATCGTTGGCGAGCATCCCGACTCCATCGGCATTGAGCTTCGCAAGACGATGAAGTGCGTGATCTCGCAGGTGCTGGTGCGTCGCTGCCGCATCGCCGTGCATCTGGTCGAACGGAACCGCGATTTCCTGCTGACCGACTCGCACTTGTACGACAACCACGAGATCGGCTTGCTCTTCGATCGCTGCAACCTGCACCAGATCATCGTGCATGGCTGCCACATCAGTTGGAACAAGGTGGCCGGCATCAAGTCGCTCGGCGGCGATGTTCACAACTTGCAGATCGTCGGCAACGACATCGAATACAACAACGCGACGGCGGGCGGAGCGAGCAAGCAACCAGCCGATCTGACGGACCATCCGGGCGGCTCGGAGATTTGGTTTGATGCGACCGACGGCGTGATCAGCGAGGTCACGATCAGCGGCAACACGATTCAAGCAACCGTGCAAACCGACGGCGCGAACATTCGCATCGTCGGAGCCGATGTCGAACGGCCACAGCGAGCCGACGCTCCGAAGACGCAGAAGGTCGATACCGCGCATCTCATCAACATCACGGGCAATGTGCTCGGCAGCCAGTGGCGAGCGGTCGAACTCCGCAACGTCTCGCGAGTCACGATCACCGGCAACTCGATTTACGACTCGGCCGATCTCTCGGTGTTCGCCGCGAGAAGCGCCGGCCTCGTTGTCAGCGGCAACACGTTCGTGTGGCGCGGCAACGATTCCGAGCCACCGAAAGACGGACTTCGCTTCGAGGATTGCGACAACGTCTTGTTGAGCAGTCTCGCGACGCAGCGCTTCTGTGCTGGCTCAGCCGAAAGCGGAGCAGCGATGGCGTTCGTTCGTTGCAGCGACTGCGGAGTCTCCGACTGCCAAATCCTCGACCCGCTGCATCGGGGTCTCGAACTGGAAGACTGCGTCCGCTGTCGAGTCGCCAACAACACGATCCTCGACCGCCGCGAGCAACCCACGATGCGGCAAGCCATCCGAGTTCTCGGCCAAAGCCGCGACAACCTCATCACCAACAACATCCTCGGCGGCGCGACCGACAAGTTGCTTGACGCCAGCGGCGATCCGTCCGAACTGCGGGACAATCTTCTGCTCCAAGAAGGAAAGAGATGAGTTTGCATCACATCGCTCCCGATGATCTGTCGCTGCTGCGGCGCGCTCGCGAAGGTGACTTCGAGGCGTTCTCGTCGCTTGTCGATCGGTTTCAGCGGCGGGTCTTTGCGGTGGCTCGGCGGATCGTGGGGGATCAGCATGAGGCGGAAGATGTCACGCAGCAGACGTTTCTGAGCGTGATGGATCATCTCGACGACTTTCGCGAAGAGGCGAGCGTCGCGACGTGGATTCTGCGGATCGCGACGAATCATGCGCTCAAGGTGCTGCGCAAGCGGCGTGGGTTGCCGACCGTGTCGTTGGATGCGCCGAGCGATGACTCGGCCGACAGTTACGCGGCGATGCCGCATCCGGAGTTCATCGCTCAGTGGCGCGATGAGCCGACGCGGTTGGCTCAGCAGCGCGAGGTGCGGCAGTTGATCGACGCCGCGCTGGACGAGTTGCCGGAGAAGTATCGCGTGGTGTTCGTGCTGCGAGACATCGAAGGGCTGTCGGTCAAAGAGACGGCCGAAGCTCTCGGACTCTCCGACGCGAACGTCAAAGTCCGGCTGCTGCGAGCACGACTGGACCTGCGCGAACGGCTGACACGGACGCTCGGAGATGAAGCCACGCGGATGTTTCCCAGCCACGACCACGACGGCTGACGAATTTTCGACCAGCCGGCATTTTCGGCGTAACCTGCGAGCGACTTGAGGATCAGTACCCGTCAGAGGAACCAGCCATGACCTGCGAAGAACTACTCGCCGCGTTGAACGACTACGTCGATGGCGAGCGTCTGTCCGCCGTCTGCGAGAAGTTCGCCGAGCACCTCGCGGGCTGCAATCCGTGCCAGGTCGTCGTGGACAACATCCGCCAAACGATCAGCCTCTATCGCGACGGCGAGCCGTATCCGGTCCCCGCCGAATTCCAGCAGCAACTCAAAGACTGCCTGCGGCAACGCTGGGAGGAAAAGTTTGGGCCGCCTCGCAAGGGGTGAGATTCGCCATGAACCACGCACCACGGCGTGCGGGAGCGGACGACGAGACGTCCGTTTCCGCACGCTGTTCGCGTTTCTTGGACCGTGATTCAGGGCGTTCAAGTCCGTACCGCGACCGTTAGGGAGCGGTCTGCTCTTGAAACGTGGCCACGCCCTAACGGTCGCGGTACAGACTTCCAAAAATCTTGTAACCAACTCGTGGCTCGCGGATCAGTCTTGGTGTGAGGCGTGCATGAGCCTCACAAACAACAGAATCAATCAACCTTCTCAAAGGAGATCATCATGGCCATCACCACCATCAGCCCACAGGAATTGGCGGCTCGGCAGCAACGGGGCGAAGTGTGCGAATT
>CAZILR010000091.1:0-11685 GCA_964539995.1 uncultured Planctomyces sp. | reverse complement strand
AAAATTTTGCTGATCTGGCCATCCGTCGTCGCGGCGGCGGTGACCTCGTTGTAGATCACCGAGCCTTGTTCCAGCATCATGTGCGTGACCAGGCCGTTGAACATCGTCAGCAGTTGCGGGACGGTGCCATCCGTGTGGCTGTCGGCAATGCTCTGCCGGTCGCTTTGACCGAACTGTCGCAGGAAGTGACCCTCCGGCAGCGGCTGCGGCAACTCGGACGCACGGACTAATTCCTGGCCCTTGTAGAGCCGCTTGTTTCGGTCCTTGCCTTCTTCCTTGCGAACCTCCGAGAGCCGATCGACTTTCTTGAGCAGTTCTTCAGCGGTCGTCTTCTCCGTCAAGGCCACGGTTTCGACGTACTCGTCGTCGTCCGGTCGCACGACCATTTCCGGGTTTGGCATCGTGAGCGTCAGTAGCGAATCCCAAACTTGCTCGGCCGTCATGCGGCGGAGCAGGGGGCCAGGAAACAGGTACGGTTTCTCAGGATCGAGTTCGCCGTACGTCGCCGCTCGCTGGTACGTCTTCGAGTAGTAGATGATCCGCTGAAATTCTTTGAGGTCGAACTTCAGCCGGACTAATTCCTTGGCGAGGAACTCCATCAGTTCGGGGTTTGTGGCTTTGGTTTCGTCCTTCATGTCATCGGCCGGCTCGATCAAGCCGATGCCCATCGCTTTTTGCCAGAGCCGATTGGCCATCGTCAGCGGGAAGCGCGAGTTGTCCGGCGACGTGACCCAGTCAGCGAAGACCTTGCGGCGCTCGGCGTTGTTGATCTTCGGTGGAGCCGTGCCCCACAGCACGGCCGGCGTCGCGATCTGTTCCGGCTTTGCGTTGCTGTATTGGTAGTCGTGCGGGAATTTCAGTTGCTTCTTGTCGTTGTGCGTGACCCCGCCGCGGTTCAGTCGCATCATTTGCTTGGCTTGCCGAGCCTCGTTGGATTCCTTGCCGTCCTTGCTCGACGCCTTGTCGATGTCCTTGTTGTTGATGTTGATCTTCTCCGGCGACCGATACTCGACCCCGGCTGTGAACGCGGCGAGCGAATAGAACTCTTTCTGAGTCCACTTGTCGAACGGATGATCGTGACACTGAGCACACCCGATGCGCGTACCCAGAAAAATTCGCACCGCGTTGTTGAGGTTGTCCAACGGCATCCCCGGATCGCGCATCACGAAGCCGGCGGCCGGCTCGTCCCAGACACGCCCTTCGGCGGTGAGCATGTCATGCACCATCGAGTCCCACGGTTCATTGTCTTGCAGACACTCTTTGACCCAATCGGAGTACGGCCGCAGGTAGTTGTCGTTCCCCGCGCGATCGACGAGCCGCAAGATGTCCGCCGTCCAGTTATACATCTGGCTGCCGTAACCGGGCCGGCCGAGCAAGCTGTCGATCAGCACGATCCGGTTGCTCTCCGACTTGTTGGCGAGAAACGTCTCGGTCTGCTTGAAGTTCGGAATCGTGCCGGTGATGTCGAGATAGACTCGGCGAACGAAGTGCTCCGGCGACGATATCTCATTCGGCTTCTGCCCGGCCTTCTTCAAGCCCGCTTCGACCAGCGCGTCGATCTTCGCCGCCGATCGCAACGCCGAGTCTCGCAGTTCGGCTTTGACCGGCGCGATCTCGACCTTGGTCTTCTCGGCCCCGGTCGGCAAATTGGTCTTCGGAGCGGCCGGCTTCGCTTTCGCCCCGCGTCTCATGCTGGCTTTGGTCTTGCCGCGCGACTGTGAATTCTGAGCCGACGCGGATTGATCCATCCGAACGTCGAACATTCCCACGGCGACCGCGACGACGGTGGCCGTCAACAACGCGAGCTTGCGATTCATGATTCTCTCTCCGGAGCCGCTCGGAACGGCGACTCGATGCGTGGCAGCATGATGTCGTCCCGTGGCGGCCAAAACAATTCCGGGCCAATCGACCTGTCAAATTTCCCATCTTTCCCAATGCGTTCAAGCGGATCGCTGACTCGCTGGCAAAGCTAGGCAATTCCGAAGAATTGGCGCGGCTCGTTTCCTGTGTGGCATATTTCGACAGGAGGACTCAAGAAATGGACGGGCCGGAGACAACCGCCTGCCGAGTGCATCACGTCGCATTGCAAACGGCGCATTTGGACCAAGCGGTGAGGTTTTACACCGACCTGTTCGGTGCGGAGTTGCTGTCACGGCGACCGTTCAAACGACGCGAGATGGCGTGGCTGAAACTTGGAGCCCTTCGACTCGAACTGTTCAGCGGTCGCGCCGGCGAGCGGCTGAATGACTGGAACGATTTCATCCCCGGCCCCGTGCATTTGGCGTTTGAGGTGGCTGACCTCGATGCCTTTTTGAATCGAGCCAAGTCCTTGGGAGCACAACTGCATCCGTCGCACCCCGAACCCTTCACGCCTCCCGTTCCGGGAGCCGGTCGCATCGCGTACCTGCTCGGCCCGGATGGCGAGGAGGTCGAGGTGCGGGAGCCGGACTGACCTTGAGGGCTGTTTCGTGATTCCCGTATCAACCCGGCCCCTTGGCGAATCTCAAATCGAAAATTTCAAATCTCAAATCGAAAATCTCCCTGGAGGCTTGCCATGCGAACGATCGCCATCGCTCTGATGTTGGTCACATCGCTTGCGGCTCTCACCGATCAAGCGACCGCACAGTCTCGAACCGAAAAGTTTCCGTACGATGCGATCATCGCGGATGACGAAGTCTACGCGCGCAGTGGGCCGGGCAAGCATTTCTACCCGACGAACCGCTTGCGTCAGGGGGATCGCGTTACGGTCATTCGGCACGATCCTGGTGGTTGGTTCATGATCGAGCCGCCGCCAGGCAGCTTCGGTTGGATTCGTCAGGAGTTCGTAAAACGCGAAGGTGACCGCGGTGTCGTCATCGGCGACGGAGAGGTCGTGGTTTGGACCGGTACGAACTTCGGCGACGATCACTTTGTCTGGCAGCGTCGCCTGGCCAAAGGAGACGAGGTCGAGTTGATCGGCGAGAAGTCGCTCAAGGACGAACGCGGTGACGTTCTGTATTTCAAGGTCAAGCCTCCCAAAGGTGAGCACCGTTGGATTCCGGGAGCCAAAGTTGTCAGTTCAGAAAAGCAATTAGCGGCTGCGAACGCGCGTGCTCGAAGCACCGACCCCTTCACGGGCGACTCGAAGACCGCGCCAGTCGATATGGCCAGCCATGAGCCGACCGAAGACGGCTCAGTCGCCGCCGGCAGCAAGAACGTCCCGGCCCCCAAAGATCCTGGACGTCGTCCGGCTCCGACACCGAAAGACCTTGAAGAGGACGCTCCGCCAGCACTCGCAAAAACCAACGGCGAGAATGGCAAGAACTTCGTTGATTTGGAAAGTAGATTCCCAGACGGCTCGCAGAAGCGACTCGCAGTCGTCGATCAGCAGTTGCAGGAGATGCTCAAACGCGAGACACGCGATTGGGACTTCACGGCGATCGAAGCGGAACTGCAAGACCTACAAGCCAACGAAGCGACTTCGGCGGGAGCGGCGCGGCGACTCGCATCCCTCAACAAGTACAAACAAGTCAAAGCCGACTCCGACGAGTTTGCTCGGCTGATGGAGGAAACGAACCGCCGTGACGCCGAACTCGCAGCGGCCCAGCGAGCGCGGTTGGTTCCGGGAACGATCGTTCCGCTGGCACGACCGCAAACTTCCGCTCCGTCGAACAACGTCAAGCAAGCACCGCTCATCAATCCGAACAATCAGAACCGCTCAGCCCCGGCGATTCAAACTCGCCCCGCTCCGGCGAAAGGCCGCTTCGGCGGAGCCGGCATCATTCAGCGATCGGGAGCGAATCAGTCCGGCCAGCCGAAGCATGTTCTCGTGCATCCGAACGGCCAACGCTTGGCCTATCTGCAAGGCGACGGAGTCGATCTCGACAAGTACCTCGGCGAGTCGATGGGCCTCGAAGGAGAACGCTCCTATCGACCGGAGCTCAAGTCCGACCTGATGATCGTGAAGGGTCTGCAACCGGTGAAGCTCAAGCCGTAGCTCCAAACATCAGAAGAGTCGCCGCTCGCGCGAAGGAACGTACCGCCGCAGGTATTCCTTCACATGCAGCTTGCGAACGGTGTTGTCGGACGACATGTAGCGGATCGTGCCGAAGATTGGTCGCTCTGGACCCCACGGGCGATCGAACCGACCCAGCACCCAGAAGATGCCGCTGTACGAATTCGGATTGCGGCCATCGAGCGCGTACTTGTTGTTGAGTTCGATCATCACATCGAGTGTCTCGCGCGGCGTGCGTGACCACTCCAGAATCTTCTTGCCCCACAGCATTCGCAGGTAGTTGTGAATGCGGCCCTCGCGGAGCAACTGCGTCTGTGCGGCGTTCCAGACGTCGTCGTGCGTCCGAGCCTGCTCGAATTCGTCGAGCGTGTAGACGTGCTCGCGCGGATCAGCTTCGTGTTTGGCGAGCGTCGCCTGCGCCCAAGCCGGCAGCGATTCAAACTGGTCGTAGTCGTCCCGTTGCGAGGAGAAGTTGTAGCCCAGCTCACGCCAGGTGATGAGTTCGTCGAGGAACGCTTCTGTGTGCGGTGCGACGCCCCACCAACCACGCCGTCCGCCATTTGTTTTCGGTCGTTCGATCGTCCAGTCCAGTTCGTGTGAGACCAACTCGTGAAAGACCTCGTGGGCCGAGACGTGTCCGAAGTGCAAATACGGCGACAGTCCACTCCTCGCCTCGACGTCCGGATGGTTGCCGTCTTCTTCGTACCGAGTCAGCCGTCGCGACAGGAATTCGCGCATCGCTGCTCGTCCCGCAACGGAACCGCCACGAGTCTCCACGACTCCGACCGAGTGGTCGATCGGCAACGCTGCCAGCGCGGACAACTCTCCGTCGAGAAATTCGCGCGACACCGCCGGCCAACGTCGAGCGATGTCTTCCGGCAATTTTTCCAGACGAGGCAGTCGCACGCCCGCCAACGGATCGGCGGCGGGCATCTCGGCCAGATGAGGCTTCAAGTTCTTTTGCAGGAACGAACGAAACGCCAGAGCGGTCGGAAACGTCTGTGTTGCCGCTCGCAACGGCAAGAGGCCGTTCGAGTCCACAACCTCGACCAGGACCGGCAATCGCTTCGCCGCCGAAGCCACCATCCGTGGGAGAAAGAAACACGGGAACTCATCCGTCACGACCACGCACGCTCGCGTGGCCAACACCGCGAGCAGTCCCTTGTCCGCGTCGGCGGTCGGTTCGACATACGGAAAATACGCCACGCCCTGTTTCGCAAACGCCGCCGTGTTGTCACGCATCCCGTCGATCACGAACCGGTGAATGCGGTCGCTCGCCCAGCGGTAGCCGACTCGCAGTGGCTCAAAGACGAGCAACGGCTTGTTGAGTTTCTTCGCCCACTCAACTGCGCGCTGCAATCCGAAATTCCAAGTCGCTCGTCGAGCTGCGATCATCCAATACAGGACAAACTCGCCGTCCGGTTGAACCGGTCGATCATTTGCAGCTTGTTGCCGAAGCAGTGGAACAAGAGACAACGCAACGTCTTTCATGAAGTCCTCGGGATGTCCACGTTCAGCATGATGCCGCGATTTTGCTGGCTCATGTTCGCGCCCGTCAGATCGAAGACTGGCCGGTCGAGCTTCCGGCCCAGCAGCCAGGACATCAACTTCGCGCACAGCACCATCGACGGAGCGGACCATTCGACGTGATCGTCTCCCACCAGAAAGCACACCGTCAACGCCACGAAGCCCAGCAGCAGCGAGATCGTCACGGCATAAAATCGGAGCGTGCGGAAAAACGATCCCGACAGTTGCCAGCCGATGAACCACCACGACTGCACGACGAACAAGGCGAACGCGATCTTGCCCAGCACTTTGAACATTGGCCACAGCGGGAGTCCGGTGCCCCAGGCAATCCCGATGAAGATCGGAGAGCTGACGACCAGCATGACGACCAGCTTCAGCAGGATCACACGCTGCCGCAGAGCCGATAGCTCGCGCGGGCTGATCGGCAGGTGAGCGAACAGCGGCAGTCCCTTGTTCGCCGAGTTCAACCAGATCAATCCCGGCCAGCCGACGAAGATGGTGAAGAGCGTTGTGAGCAAAGTCACCACGGCGATTCCAACACTCAGCAGGACCAGTGGGATCACGATCCACGGCGGCGGAATCGGGCCGCCTCGGAGCAGTGTTCCACAACCGAACCAAACTGCGGCGAACCACGAGCAAACCCACCAGGCCGAGACCGCTCGCGTCCAGTAGCGGCCATCAATCAGCAGCCAGTGTGTCAGCGCTCGCTCGCGGTCAAAGAAACTCAATCGCAGAATCTTCTCCACCCAACCGAGCTTTTCGTCGTCCAGCGGTTGCAGAAACTCGCCGCGCAGGATTTCACTTCGAGCGTCCGCCGAGGAGAGCGGCTCATCGCTGGTTTCGAGCTTCACCAAGTCCGGCAGTGAGTTTTGATTCTGGCCGCTCAGGGCAGCTTCCCACTTCGACAGGACACGCGGTTCCGGATTTTCGATTGGACCCCAGACCGACTCCCGCTCGAACAGCGGCCAAAGCTGCGAGCTGCTGCCCGAGCTGTTGAACTCCCGAATCGAGCAACCTCGGATGAGTGCGATCGCCGCTACGAAGCCCACTGCCGACCACAGGCCAACCGCACCCAGCAGCCAGGCAGCACGCACGAAATCTGCTTGCAACACCGCCTCGAACGTGGCCAATGGCCAACCGGTCGGCCACCACAACAAGCGACGACCCACGAACGCGAAACCGCCTCCCGGCTGGAACTGAATCGGCATGATGAACAACAGCGTCAGCAACACCAGACCTTTGGCGATCAAAGTCACTCGCAACGGACTTTGAAACCAACGCCCCAACACCGCCGCAAAGAGGAGCGTTGTGGACATCAACGTCGCGAGGTCCGCCGCGCCGAGCACCGTCCCCCACGTCATCGCCGGTCCCAAGCCGACTCCGGCCTTGTTGATCACGATGGCGTGAAACACCGCGATGGGGGCCGAGAACACGATCGCGAAGCCGACTCGCCACTGCAGCCAGTGCCGAGCCATCGTCTCGTCATGCAACGGCTGAGTTTGCAAGATCGTCCACATCGCGTCGGCTCGCCCGGCCGCTCGCCAAACCCAGGCGAACACAAAACCCGCGAGCAAAATGCCCGCAGACACCAGAGCCACGCCATCGTCGAGCTTGCCGCCAGGAAATTGCACGTTCCGAGCCATCTGCACGGAGACCGAAAAAATCGGAATCGGCACCGCGATCCCCGCCAGCAACAAGCCGAACATTTCCCACCAGCGACCCCAACGGCGACGGCTGAAATCCGCCAACAGCTTCGGCCGCTTGGCCAGCCGCTCGCGAGCGACTCGCCACACACGGGCTTCAAATTCGGTCGCACGCAGGCTCATGGTTCGATCGGCTCTCGCAGTTGAGCGAACAGGTGTTCGAGGACCGCACCGGGAGCCGCCTGGCTCGACTCGCTCAGGTTGAACATCGTGTCGAAGGCGTGCAGCTTGCCGCCGTTGATCACGCAGACTCGATCAGAAAACGATTCGGCCAACTCCAGCAACTGCGTCGAGTAAATCACGATCCGCCCGCGTCGCGCCGCATCGCGAGCCAACCGCCGAAACGCGGATAGACCCAGCGGGTCCATGCCGGATGCGAACGGCTCGTCGAACAGCCACAGCTCCGGATCGGCAATCATCATGGCGATCAATGCGACCTTGTATTGCTGCCCGCGAGACAGCCTCGCGACCGACGATTTGATGAGCGGCAGTAAGTCGAACTCTTCGAGCAGTTCGACCACGCGCTGCTCGGTCCCCGGCTCGGTCTTGTCGTAAGCCTTCGCGACCAACCCGATGTGCTGCAACACCGACATGCGCGGATAGAAAAACGGAAAGTCCGGAAGAAAGTGCAGTCGCTGACGCTGATCCGTGCGACTACGTCGAAAGACTTCGCCGTCGAAGAGCACCTCGCCACGATCCGGCACGCTGATGCCACTGAGGCAGCGGAGGAATGTCGTCTTGCCCGCGCCGTTCACGCCGAGCAACGAGATGATCTGCCCCGGATCGATATCGAGCGTCACGTCATCCAGCGCGTGGACTCGGCCATACGACTTGCTAACGTTTCGCAGTGCAATTTTCATGGCGACATGTTGGCTCGCCGCGTCGAGCCTTTCCAGCCCGTGACAGCCTTGGGAGCTGCGATGTTTCGCACTCAACTTCGATCCGCAATGACATTCCTCGTCTGTTTGGTCATGACGACGGCATTGCTCGGCGATACGCCGCAGCCAGAAGACGTTGTCTTTCAAGCGGAAAGTGACCAGACGGAACAGCGCTTCGTGCAAGTTCTCCCCGCGGATTTTCAGGCAGACCAAACTCACGACCTGCTGATCGCTCTGCACGGCCACGGCTCCGACCGCTGGCAGTTTGTGCGAGATGCTCGCGACGAATGCCGAGCCGCGCGAGATGTCGCTGCCAAGCACCACATGATCTACGTCTCGCCCGATTACCGAGCCAAAACCTCGTGGATGGGGCCGAAGGCCGAAGCCGATCTCGTCCAGATCATTCGCGACCTCAAGAAGCGTCATCGTGTCGGACGAGTCTTCATTACCGGCGGCTCGATGGGAGGCACCGCCGCGTTGACTTTCGCCGCTCTACATCCCGACCTGATCGTTGGCGTCGCCTCGATGAACGGCACCGCGAATTTGCTGGAGTACGTCCAATTCCAAGACGCGATCTCTGCCTCGTTCGGCGGCACGAAGTCGGCGATCCCCGATGAGTACAAGAAGCGCAGCGCGGAATACTGGCCGGAGCGATTCACGATGCCCGTCGGTATCACAACCGGCGGTCAAGACACGCTCGTGCCACCACACAGCGTCGAGCGACTCGCCGGAGTGCTCAAGCAACTCAATCGCCAAGTCCTGCTGATCCGCCGCGACTCGACGGGCCATCAGACCAACTACGAAGACGGCGTCGCGATTCTGGAGTTCGTGATCCAACAAGCTAAACCGCTCGCCACGAAATAAACCTGCGCGCTCCTCTGATTTTGGAAAGCCACCCAATGCGCATCGCGTTGATTGGATCGACCGGACAACTCGGCAGCGACTTGCTCCCGCGATTGCAGGCCGCAGGACACGACGTCGTTCCGCTGCGACACGCCGACATAGAAATCACCGACGCAGAGAACATCGCGACGGTCCTCGAACCTCTGCGGCCGGATTTGGTGCTCAATACGGCGGCGTACAACTTGGTGGACAAGGCCGAGGACGAACCGGACATCGCGATGAAGATCAACGGCGCTGGTCCATGCCATCTCGCCCGGTTGTGCGAGTCCAACGGCTGGCGGCTGATGCACATCAGCACGGACTACGTCTTCGGCGAGCCGACCGAGCCTGCTTTCAGACCTTGGACGGAACTCGATCTCGCAGTCCCCAACTGTCGGTACGGACTCTCGAAATGGACCGGCGAGCAACTTGTCCTCAAGGAGTGCTCGCGAAGCTTCGCCGTCCGAACCTGTGGTCTGTACGGACTCGCGGCCTTGCAAGGTGGTGGCAAAGGGAACTTCGTCGAAACGATGTTGCGACTGGGCCGCGAGCGGAAGCAGCTTCGGGTTGTCGATGATCAGCGTTGCACGCCGACCTCGACTGCGGATCTGGCCGAGGCTCTGGTGAAGCTGATCGCGACGGACGAGTTCGGGCTGTACCACGCGACGAACTCCGGCAGCATGACGTGGTGCGAATTCGCGAGGGAAATCTTTCGGCTGGAAAAAATGGACGTTGAGGTGCTCCCGATCACGACGGCGGAGTTCGGTGCGAAAGCCAAACGACCGGCGTACAGCGTGCTCGATTGCAGCAAGCTCGCGTCGATGATCGGTGGGCCGCTTCCCGACTGGCACGATGCGCTGGCGAGATACCTCACCAGCCGGTCGAAGTAATTTGGCGTGGCCCCGATTTACCCAGCTTCACACGCCTCGCTGTCTTCGCAGGTCGAGCGTTCATCGCTGAAAATCTCCTCTCCGCGCACTTGCCCAAGACCTTTACGATCCCGCGCGATTTGCAGTCCGGTTTGAGTTTCTGTGCCCGTCAGACGATGGAAGTATTCAGGCGTGAAAGGATTCGCGTCAGCGCGCGGTCGCGCTCGATTCGGCCGTGATGAATTCCGGGAAGGGATTCCCACATGGACAGACGGAGTTTCTTGGGGCTTGGGTTTGCCACGTTGATCGGTGGCTTGGCGGGATGCCGAGGCTACCAGCACGCGCATGTGCTCAAGGACGACGACAAAGACCTCGTCGGCAGTCATGCCGCCGGAGCCGAAACCTATCAACGGCTGATCGACGAGTCGGTCGCCAAGCTGCTCGGTCGAGCTTGTGAGCCGGTCGCCATTCAGCAAGCGGGCATGGTCATCGGCGAGCGAAAAAAGATTTGCTTCATCGGCGTCGAGAACTGCACGGCCGAAGAGATCGGCGACTTCAAGGAACAGATCTACGAGCTGATCGACTCGGCCATCAACGAGTCGCAGCAGTATCACGAGATCAGCCGCCGCTACGTTGATGCCGGCTTGAAACAACTCCGACTGCCGCCGGACCAACTCTTCATCAAAGAGAACCAGCGCAACTTCCAGGCGGTCATGGAAGAGATGGGGCAGCCCTTCGACTTCCTGCTGTTCGCAAAGTTGACCTCCGGCACAACTCAGCAAAACAAAGACTACCAGCGCGATTACCTGCTGACGCTGGAGCTGGTCAACATTCACACCGGCGACCCGATCAAAGAATCCGCCAAGCTCCGCAAGGGCTACCATCGGTCGTGGTTCGGCAAGATGTTCAAGTACTAGCCGCTGCGCGGAAACTCGAAATCCGAAGTCCGAAACTCGAATGATCGACGCAAGACTCACACACCGTCTTCCTTCGGACTTCGAGTTTCGATCGTCGAGCTTCCGCCGCCGTGTCTGGACACTCGTGAGTTTCTCGGCTCTCGCGGCGGCGGCTGGTTGTTCGACGTATGCCGATCGGCTGCGTGACGTGCGTACCGAATTTCATTCCGGCAATCTCGTCGCTGCGGAGAAGTTCATCGACAAAGAGCTGCCGAAGAAGCGACGCGAGAAAGAGGCGGACGTCCTCAAGCTCGAACGAGCGATGATCGAGCTTTCCTCCGGGAAACCCGCCGTCGCCGAGCGGACGCTGCGCGAGGTTCGCGATCACTTCGACTTCCTCGAACAGAAAGACCTCGCCGAAGGAGCCGCGTCGTATCTCACCGATGACACGCACCGGGCCTACGCCGGCGAGGACTACGAGAAGGTGCTGGTCCGCGCGTTCCTCGCGCTGAGCAACTTGATGCACGACGGCGGTGATGCGAATGCCTACGCCCTGCAAGTCAACGAGAAGCAGCGGCAGATCATTGAAGCGGCTGGCAACGACGCCGAGAAGAATCCCAAGCTCGGCTACAAACACGTCGCGTTGGGGGCGTACGTCAGCGGAATGCTTCGCGAGGCGACGCATCGCGATTACGACGACGCGAAGCGATCGATCCAGCTCGTCGCGAATTGGGAACCGGAGTTCGGCTCGGCGAAACAAGACCTCGAACGAGTGACCAACGGCCGGCATTCTGCACCGGGTAACGGTGTGCTGTACGTCTTCACGCTCGTCGGCCGCGGGCCGTACAAGGAGGAACGCTACGAGGAACCAACCCAAGCCGCGATGCTGATCGTCGATCACATCCTGTCAGCGATCGGCAAACATTCGGTCACGCC
>CAZILR010000090.1:0-11743 GCA_964539995.1 uncultured Planctomyces sp. | reverse complement strand
TCGACGGAGTGACGCGAACGTTTAGCGGTACGCCGCTCAACGGAGATGTCAGCACGATCGAAAT
Source organism: uncultured Planctomyces sp. (assembly GCA_964539995.1). GTDB lineage: Bacteria > Planctomycetota > Planctomycetia > Planctomycetales > Planctomycetaceae > SXKJ01. The sequence continues at coordinate 11,679 of CAZILR010000090.1, read as the reverse complement.
CCTGGTGACGGCGCGTGATGGCTCGAACACGAGCGTCAGCGACACGTTCCTGTTGGTCGTGGTGAACTCAAACGATGCCCCGGTCGGTGTCGCAGACACGCGAACGGCGATGGAGGCGGGCGGCGTCTCGAATGGAACGGTAGGCTCCAACGCGACCGGCAATGTGCTGACGAACGACCTGGACGTGGATGCCGGCGATACGAAGACGGTCTCGGCAATCTCGTTCGGAGGCACGGCCGGTACGGTCGGCAGCCCACTGGCCGGTAACTTCGGCAGCCTGACGTTGAATGCGGACGGATCATTGAGCTACGCGGTGGACAATGCGAATGCGTCGGTGCAGGCGTTGCGCACGAGCGGCAACACGCTGACCGACACGTTTGGCTACACGGTGCGCGACGCGGCGGGAGCGACCTCCACGACGACCTTGACCATCACAATCACCGGCGCGAATGACTTTCCTGTCGCCGTTGCCGACTCGGGCACAGCGGTCGAAGCGGGCGGCGTGTCGAATGGAACGGCCGGCTCGAACGCGACTGGCTATGTGTTGACGAACGACACCGACGTGGATGCCGACGACACGAAGGTGATGTCGACATTCAATTTCGGAGGAATGGTGGGCGGCAGCGTGCTGGCTGGCAATTTCGGCAGTCTGCATCTGACCTCGGGCGGCTTGTACAGCTACACGCCGGATGACACGAATTTGTCAGTGCAGGCGTTACGGACGAGCGACAACACACTGACAGAGATCTTCCATTACACGGTCAGCGACACGGCGGGCGCATCCTCGATGGCGACGCTGACGATCACGATCACGGGAACGAACGACGCTCCAACGGTGGTTCAGACAATTGCCACGCAGTCAGCGACGGAAGACGTCGCGTACTCATTCGTCGTGCCTACGAACACGTTTAGCGACGTTGATGCGGGAGACAATCTGACGCTGTCGGCAACCAAAGCTGACGGTTCAGCGCTACCGAGTTGGTTGAGCTTCGCGGCTGCAACTGGCAGATTCAGCGGCACGCCCTCGGAAGGTGACGTTGGCTCCATCAACTTGATCGTGACGGCGACCGATGCGTTGAACTCCAGCGTCAGCAGCTCACCGTTCACGCTGACGGTCGTGCGCGTCAATGATTCACCGGTGATGGCCGAACTGGGTGACGTGTCAATCGACGAGGACACTCCGAAGGTGGTGATCACTCTGACCGTCGGTGATGAAGAGACGGCCGCCGACAGCTTAAGCGTCAGCGCGACGTCTTCGGTGACAGCACTCGTTGCGAATGAGGCGCTCGTATTTTCCGAAACCGGGGCCAGCCGCAAGCTGACGATTCGGCCGACCGCCAATCAGAACGGCACGTCGATCATCACCGTCACCGTGCGTGACACCGGACTGGATGGCATCGCCGACAATGGCGACGACCGCATGTTTTCTCGCCAGTTCTCGCTGACAGCCGATCCGGTCGATGATGTGCCGATCGCAACGTCTCAATCTGTCAGTACCGATGAAGAACAGGCAACAACGATCTCGTTGGGTTCCGATGGCGATCCAGAACTCACGCAGGCTTTGACGCTCAACATCATCACCGCTCCGCTGCATGGCACACTGAGCGACTTCAACTCCACCTCAGGCACAGTGAAGTACACGCCGGCTCAAAACTACAACGGTTCAGACAGCTTCACGTTCACGCTGACCGAGTCAGGCGGAACTGCTCAGACGAGTCCGTTCGCGACGGTGAGCCTGACGGTGCGGCCGATCAACGACGATCCGATCGGTGTTGCCGACACGGCCACGGCCATCGAAGCGGGCGGCATGGCCAACAACTCGACTGGTTCCAACGCAGTTGGCAACGTGCTGACGAATGACACGGATGTCGATGCGAGTGATTCGAAGACAGTCTCGGCCGTTTCGTTCGGCCAGACATCGGGAACGGTCGGAGCCGCGTTGTCGGGAGCCTTCGGCAGTTTGACGCTGAATGCCAACGGCTCGTTCAGCTACGCAGTGGACGACTCGAACGCCTCAGTGCAAGCACTTCGAACCAACGCGGAAACGCTGACAGACTCGTTCCAGTACGTCGTGCGCGACTCTGCTGGTGCGACAGCAACGACAACGCTGACCATCACAATCGCGGGGACGAACGACGCACCCGTCGGATTCTCCGATTCAGCAACGGCCGTCGAAGCCGGCGGAGTTACCAACGGCACGGCTGGCTCGAACGCGACCGGCAACGTGCTGACCAACGACACGGACGTCGATGGGCCTCAATTTAGGACCGTCTCGGCGGTTTCGTTCCAAGGCACGTTCGGCACACTCGGCACGCTCCTCACGACTGGCAGCGAATTGTCTGGCAACTTCGGCAGCCTGACGATGAACGTGGACGGCGCGTTCAGCTACGTCGTCAACAACGCGCTGCCCGCTGTTCAAGCCTTGCGAACCAGTGCGGACTCCGTGACGGACACTTTCAGCTACACGGTGAGAGATGAGGCGGGAGCAACTTCAACAACAACGCTGCTCATCACGATCACCGGAGCGAACGATGCTCCGGTCGTCTCCGCGTCGATCGCCAATCAAGAGACTCCGGCTGGCGTGGACTTTGCGTTGTCACTGCCGTCGAATCTGTTCAGCGACGTCGATGCGAACGATGGCCGGGTGTTGTCGGCCACGCGGGTCGATGGCACGCCCCGACCAAGTTGGTTGGAGTTTGATGCGGACACTGGTCGCTTCAGCGGCCGACCTGCGGCGGGCGATGTCGGTACGTTCGATATTCGCGTGACAGCCACGGACCTCGGCGGTCAATCCGTAAGCACCACGTTTTCCATCAACGTGCTCCAGCTTCTGGATGTCGTTTATTCGCTGCCGACAACCAGCACGAGCGTGTTGACCGCCAGCGTTTCTCCCAACAATGGACGGCTGGTCGTCACGGGAACCGGCCTGCTGGTCACGTCGAATGGAGCCGCTGTCACCGATCAGAACAGTCTCGACCCGGCCCGCGTTCGATCCATCACGATCAATGGCGCGGGTGGAGCGGATCGGCTGAATCTGTCCGGTTTGTCACGCAGCGTTTATCCGCAATTGACGCGAGTCTCGTTGAACGGCGGAGCGGGAGCCGACTCGATCACTGGCTCGGAGTTCTCGGAGACCATCACCGGCGGGTTGGGCAACGACACTCTGAATGGCGGCGGTGGATCGGGCGTCGATCAGTTGATCGAAGCGATCGCTCCCACCAGCACGACGGCGTTGGCGGTGAGCTTGACGGTCGTTACGGGAACTCCCAACAAGTTCACACTCAAAGGTGCAGGCGGCAGCACGTCCGATGTGATCGAGGGTTTTGAAGGCTTGTCGATCGCGGGTGGCGCAGGAAAAGATAAACTGGATCTCAGCTTGTTTACGGGCAACGTGACGTTGATCGGCGGGCTGGGCAATGACACGCTGATCGCTGGCTCTGGCCACGACAGTTTGGATGGTGGCGAGGGAGATGATTCACTCACCGGCAACGCCGGCAACGATCAATTGATCGGCGGCAACGGCTTGGACTCGCTGACCGAGTCGCTGGCCAAGAGCTTGGTCGCTAGCAACTTCGTGCTGACGAACACGTCGCTGGTCGGCATCGGAGCCGACACTCTGAACTCGTTCGAGCTTGTAAAGCTCACGGCGTCCACGGCAGTCGTGGCATCGAGCATCGACGCTTCGACGTTTACTGGCAACACCGTGCTCAGCGGCGGCGCTGGCAGCGACACGATTCGTGGTGGTAGCGGCAATGATTCGATCCTCGGCTTGGGTGGTTCCGATTCGCTGAGCGGTGGTAACGGCAATGACACGATTGACGGCGGAGCGGGTGCGTTCGACTCCGTGTCCGGCGGCTTGGGGATCGACAAATTGCTGGGCGGAGCGGACGCGAATGATCGACTGATTGAGCAAGTTGCCGGAATCGTCACGCTCACGGCCGCGAGTTTGAAAATCGGTCTTGAGGTGGACGTCTTGTCGGGCTTCGAGGCAATATCGCTGACCGGCAGCGCAGGCAGCGACTCGATCAATGCGAGCGCTCTCGCGGCGACCATTGCCGTGACACTCGTCGGTGGCGATGGCGACGACGTGTTGACAGGTGGGGCAGGCAACGACAGTCTCGATGGTCAGATTGGAAATGACACGCTCACCGGTGGTCTTGGAAGCGACGCGCTCATCGGCGGCGACGGAGCGGATCGACTGGTCGAAGTCAGCAAGGCGACCGCCGCAACCACGTTCACACTGACGGATTCGCAGATCATCGGATTCGGAATCGGTGTCGCCGCGGAATCGGTGTCGAGCATTGAATCGGCCAACCTGACTGGCGGCTCCGGAGCCGACAAGCTGATCGCCAAGGATTTCACGTTAGGCAACGTCACACTGGCCGGAGCCGCCGGCAACGACACGCTTGAAGGGACCAGCCTGGACGATTCGCTGAATGGTCAAGCCGGTGACGATTCATTGATCGGCGGCAGCGGAAACGATTCGCTCACCGGAGACGCGGGCAATGACAAATTCAACGGCGGAAGCGGCACGGATCGGCTGATCGAGTCCGGAGTCGGAACCACGGTCGTCAATGCAATCCTCTCGGCAACGCAACTGACCGGATACGGGACCGACACAATCCTGCCGGATGGTATCGCCGCAAGTATCGAAGAGGCGTCGTTGACCGGAGCTGGCGGCAACGACTCGCTCTCAGCGGAGGCATTCCCAGGCACAGTCACGTTGAGTGGTGCCGCAGGCAACGACACGCTGCTGGGGGGTATCGGTTCAGACTCGCTCGATGGAGGCGCAGGCAACGATGTCTTGGACGGCAGAGGTGGTAACGACACGCTGCTCGGTGGCAACGAACGTGACTTCTTGATTGGCGGCGCGGACGCTGACTCTCTGGTCGGCGGAGTCGGCGAAGACATCCTGCTCGGCGGCACGACGTCTCTGAACGCTGCCGCCATCAAAACAGTGATGGCCGAATGGATCAGCACCAAGACCATCCAAGTTCGATCCGCTAACTTGCAGAACGGTGGCGGATTGAATGGCACCAACAGGCTCAACGCCACAACCGTGTCCAACGATACTGGAGCGATCGACAACCTCAGCGGCGGGACAACAGAAATCGACTTGTTCTTCCAATCCACCAACGACGTCCTGGACGCCATCGTCGGTGACATCACCACCGCGATCCCGTGATCGCCGAATGGAATGTTCGCAGGTAACATTGCCGCACGCTTAGACGGATCGCAGAAATTAACTGCGCGTCTTCCGTAAGATGATAGACGCGATCTTCAATGCCGACTTCGGTGTCTTCTTCGCGAACAACCCCGACTTGATCGAACGCGGCATCAGCCGGCAACGGGACGCCTTCCGAGACTTTGATTTTCATTTCCATCAGCCGGTGTCGCCGTGAAGTCGAGGAAGCCTGCCGGCAATCGCTTGAGGGTGGTGATGTTTCGCAGTGACGACCATTGGTAAACTGATCTCATGAAACGTCCTCTCCTCCTGCTGGCCTTCCTGTGTGCCTTCGGCAACACCTGCCTTGCAGCCGATGAGTCGCAAAGTCTGGTGCGTGTCGAGCATGGTGAGATCAAATCCGCGATGCGACGCGGGTGGGCGTTACTCGACCGGGCGGGGCCGAGTTGGCGGGCAAACAAACGGTGTTTTTCGTGTCATCACCAGACGCTGCCGATGCTCGCGCGGACCGAGGCCACGCGAGCTGGCATCGCGGCGGACGGGGCGTGGATGGCGGCGCAGGCGGAGTTCACGCACAAGTATTTCGAGGATCATCTCGACGTGATGAACGCCGGCGATCACGTTCCCGGCGGTTCGGTCACGGCGAGCTACGGATTGTGGGCGCTAAGCCTCGCCGATCGACCGGCTGACGAGATCACAACGGCGATGGTCGGGTACTTGCTGAAGGTGCAAGGAGTCGTGCGGCTCAAAGAGCCCGACATCGCTGCGGCGCGAGACGGTCGCTGGATGACGTCCTGCGACCGGCCGCCGCTGCAATCATCGCAGGTCGCGATGACGGTGCTCGCGCTGCTCGGTATGCAAAAGTACGCGACCGACAAACAACGCCCGCTGGTGAAGGACGCTCGCGAACGAGCCGAGACGTGGCTGGCCGGCACTCCGTTCGCGAGCCAGGAGGATCGCGTCTGGCGGCTGTGGGGACTGCATCGGCTCGAAGGGGACGCGAAGGGGATCGTCAAGACGCGTGACGCGATCCTCGCCGCACAGCGCGACGACGGTGGTTGGTCGCAGACGGATGGCTTTTCGAGCGATGCGTTCTCGACGGGACAGACGATCCTCGTGCTCTGCCAGACCGGCATGTCGCCGAGCGATCCGATCATGCAACGCGCCGCGCGATTCCTGTTGAAGACGCAGCACGCGGACGGCTCATGGCTGGTCGAGACGCGCGTGAAGCCGGTGCAAACCTACTTCGACAACGGCGACCCGCACGGCAAACATCAATTCCTCTCGACCGCCGCCACTGCTTGGGCCACGGCGGGACTCGCTCAACTGCTGATCGAGAACCGTGAGGACAAGGCTCGCGCCGAATCGCGCGCGAAATCCAAGAACGCCGACTTCAAAATCTTCAATGGCCAGCCGACGCGGCTGTACTTCACGGGAAACCCGCATCATCCGACGTTCGGTCGCGAGAAACTCGCGTCGCTGCTCGACCGCCATTTCGATGGCAAAAGCCCAATTGTCGTCGATGGCTTGGTGGATGCTCGCAAAGACCCGCTCACCCAACAGCCGATCCGACCCGCGAAGATTCCTGAACTGATCCGCTTCCTCGAACCGATCTTCGCCGCACGCGACAAGCAATCGGAGCCACACGAACGGCTGGTCGTGCTGAACTATGTCATCGTCGAACAACCGCGAGTCAAAGCTCCCACCGATTGGATCAAGACCAGCGCGGACGAATTGCAGCAGTATGCGGAGGATGCCCTGCGGCGCGGTGCTCAGCAAATGTTCTTTTCCGAGATGGTGCAGCCGAATCACATCCAAGCGGGCCGGGCCGGCAACAAGTTCCGCCGAGCCGGCCTGCAAGTCTTTGACGAACTCGCGAACCGCAAACTCCCCGGCGTCGCCCGCGGCCCGCAACTTCAAACGCTGATGGAATCGCATCGCCATTTCTTCCGCGACGACCGCCACTACTCTGACGATGGCCGAGACTACATCGGTCTGCTGTGGTTCGAGGCATTGCTCAAACACGACGGCCTGCTAATCCCGAATTGGTGCGCGGACGAATTACAGGCGCTGGCGAAGCCGGCAATCCCGTGAAGTCCACGTCGACATCTGGTGTAAAAATCAATTTGACGGGACGGCATCGTTGCCGAGGGTCGTGCGGTAGTCGGCCTCAGCGGCGATGTCGTTGAGAACTTCTTCGCTTTGAAAAAAGCGACCCACTGTTGGCAACGCCTCCTGATCCGTTTTCTTAGAAAACAGATCCGTTCTTTGGAGTGCTGCGGCTCTGACGGAGCTTTGGATGGCGGCGGAGCCGCTTTTGAATTCACCCAAAGCGTCGGCGAGGGCGGTCGCTTCATGCTGTGACGAGATGAGTGACGCGTTCGCCCTCGCTGACGCTTCGGGTTAATGTGCTGGCTATCCAAATCTGACACCCTTGAAAAATTCTAAAGCTCCGTCAAGCCGGAGCACTCCACAGAGGCCACCATGAATCGTCGCTTCTTTTCGCAACTCCTGGCGCTCGGTGCCGGATCGCTTGGGCATTGGCAAGGTCGCGCGCGCGCCGATGAGGAGCTCGCTCAAGCGCCAGCCGGTGGGGCACAGAATGTTGGCATCCCGCCGAACCTACGTCGGTTGGAGCCGGTGAATGTTGCGGACTTTCAAGAACTCGCGAAGGCCGCGCTGCCGCCGGCAACCTACGACTACATCACCAGTGGTTCGACCGACGAAATCACGTTGCGAGACAATGTCGCCGCGTTTCAACGGCTGCGATTGCTACCACCGTTGCTGACCGGCGTGGCCGAAGTCGATACGGCGACGACCGTGCTCAAGCAACCGATCGCGTTGCCGATTCTGCTGGCTCCGGTCGCGGGTCAGAGTTTGTATCACCCGCAAGGTGTGCTCGCGGCGGCCCGCGCGGCAGCGTCCGCGAAGACGATTCTCGGAGTCAGCAGCAGCGTGGGGCACAGCGTTGAAGAAGTCGCGGCGGCCAGTTCTGGGCCGAAATGGTTTCAACTTTACATGCCGAAGGACCGCGCGGTCGCGAGGCGACTGGTCGAACGGGCCGAGCGAGCTGGCTTCAAGGCGATCGTGCTCACCGTCGATCTGGGAGAACGCAAAGACGCCGACAAACGGAATCGCTTCACGTTGCCGGAGCCGACGCTGCGAAAGCATCTGCGCGACATCGGCTTCGACCTCTCCGAGCGGATGACCTATGAGCAGTTGCTGGCCTTCAACGATCAGGCGTGGGATTTGACGCTGTCGTGGAATGCTTTCGATTGGCTCCGATCCATCACGAAGCTGCCGCTGTTGGTCAAAGGTGTGCTCCGCGCGGAGGACGCGAAGAAGGCCGTCTCGATCGGGATCGACGGGATCGTTGTCTCGAATCACGGCGGCCGCCGGTTGGATGGCGTTCCGGCGAGCATCGATCAGTTGCCGCAGATCGTCACAGCGGTCAACGGCAAAGCGGAAGTGCTGCTCGATAGCGGCATCCGTCGCGGCACCGACGTTCTCAAGGCGCTCGCGCTGGGAGCCAAAGCGGTGTTGATCGGCCGTCCGTATGCCTGGGCGTTGGCGGCTGACGGCGAAGCAGGAGTCTCGAAGATTCTGGAACTGCTCCGCGAAGAGTTGGTCAGCGCGATGCTCGCCAGCGGTTGCCCGAATGTCGCCAGCATCGACCGTTCGCTGGTGGTGTCGTAGCTGGAATACCTGCTATGGGGCTTCAGGAATTTCGGCAGGAGCGAGCGGTCGCGTTTGGCGAGGGATCGCAGTCGCAGAGGTCGGCGAATGCGGTTCGGTTTCCGAACGTGATTCGCCGAAAACGGTCAGCGGCGCGACGCGCGACAACCAGCGGGCGAATTCGCTGACCGATGAGGCGGCGACGGTTGGCATTGGGCCAGCCGATTCGGCGCGAGGCAACGGTGTCATCGCCGCGGACGTGAGCAATTCGACCAGCATCGTTGCGGAGGTCAGCAGAATCGCCGGACTGCCAGGCATCGGTCCTGCCGCACTTTCAGCGGCGGCAGCGGCGATGACCGGCAATGACGAATCGCGGCGAGCAATCGTCAGCGCGATCCTGTTCTCCGGTGTGCGTGCCGATGATTCAGTGGATTCGACGCGGGTGGGGCTACGCAATGTCGTGACGTCAGTGCGAACAGCGTTCGCGGCGAGCAAAGTCGCTGGCAAGGCAGGAAGCGGTCCTGAACTTTCGACGCGCGGCAGAGCACTGGTTGCATTCGAGTTGGTGGATTCCGGTGAAGTGTTCGCCGCTGGGAGCACGACCTCTTCAGTCAATGGAATGACTTTGGGGACGGCTGGCGACTTCGCCGGAAGTGTTGGCGTCGGAGCATTCGCTGTCGGCGAGCTGACCGATGATTCTGTGACGGTCGAAGCAGTTCGATTCGGTGGTAGTAGCGAACGAGCGTTGATGTCGTTGGAGGTTGTCAGTCTTCCGATCGGAGCCGCGTCGGTTCGTGGCACGCTGAGCGATTGAGTCGGCAACGGCGATTCGATCGTGGCGACCGCGGCTAAACCGGACAACGCTTCCGGTTCGACAAGGTTACTGGGGACGGCGGCGCGGCTCGCCGCGCCGCTGCGTGCGAGCAACGACGGATACGACATGGCGACACCGAGCGAGAGATTGGCGGATGCCGGCGTGAGTTGGATGGCTCGAGCGGCGGGAGCACGCAGTGTGGCCTGATTCGCGGCGGCGATTGGCACGGCGGTCCGCTCGGTCGCCGACGGAACAAACGCTTGTTGCGCGGTCGCCGTTGGCGCGACAGCGTGCGGTTTCTCAGGTACCGGTGCGACGATTGCGACTGACACTGCTTCTGGCGGTCGCGCATGCGGTCGCGCCAACTCCGAAGGGAGTGGTTGTCGGACAAGGACCGCGAGTCGTGTTGACTTGCTCTGCGGCGGATCAATGTCAGAGAGGCGGGCGACTTCGGATCGTTGTCGCACGACCACTCGATCGCTGGGCCAGCGAGCGGCGGTGCGCAAGGCAACGGTATCAGACGGCGGAGCGAGCGGCTGCGGAGCATTCCGTTGCAGCGTGTCGAAGCGGTCGAGCTTCGGCAGTTCGGCGGCGCTGGGTGGTGCGAATTCGTGAAACGTCACGGCATTCAACGAATCGAGATCGATCGTTCGCAACGTGTCGGTCACAGGTCGCGGATTCCAGATCGTCGTTCGGAGCGCGAACAACAGTCCGGCGGCGATCACAACGACCGCGACCACCAATCGGCGGCGTCTGGGCCGAGCCGGCTCCGGTGTCAGCGGGACAACCGGCGGCGCGGTTTCGCTGCTGAGCTTCGCCGATGCGACCAACGGATTCACCGGCTTGGCGGCTGGCGGTGCTTCGGCCGGCACGGTGACCGTCCAACCGGCGAGCGGATTCTTCGGCGGCTCGCTGCGTTTCGGCGCGGCGGTCACCGGACGGGTCACGGACGCGACGACGACTGCGGCGGTGCGTGCTCGACGCGACCAGCGCCACACGAGGAAGAACAACACGACTCCGGCGAACGGGACGCCCCATTTCGCTCGGCCAAAGCGTTCGAGGTGTGCGGTACTGATCGTCAGCCGCGTGACGACGAACTCGCCGCGCGAGAGAAAAAGCTGCTTCGCCCCGTCGCGCTTGCTGACGAACGCCAGCGAGCGGCCATCAGGTGAGAAGGCGGCGTCGAGATCGTCCGCGTCCGAGGCGATGCCGTCGCGCAGCCGCTCGGCCGCGCCGACTTGGCCGTCGCGAAGCGGTGCTCGGAAGAAGGCGAACGGAGCCGGTTCGCCGGTTCGACCGCCACGATTCGAAGCGAACAGCAGCGACTGGCCGTCCGGAGAAACCGCCGGACTGCGTTCGTGGAAGTCGAGCGTGTTGATCGACTCGACCGGTTGCGGTAGCGACCAATTCGCGTCGAGCGATTCGCGTCGCGTCACGAACAAGTCCGCCTTTTCACCCGGCGCGACGCGGACGAAGAACATCGTCAGGCCATCCGGCGCGAGGGCCGGGTCGAATTCGGCGGCGTCGGTGTTGATGGTCGCTCCGGCATTGCGCGGTCGAGACCAACGGTGGCCGTCGTTTGTGGATTCGTAGAGGTCGAAGCCGCCGTGGCCTCCTGAACGATTCGAGGCAAGCACGGCCGTCTGTCCATCGGCCGTCAGCGTCAGGCGACGGTCGTCATCGACGCTGTTGAGTTCCCGCACTGGCTCCGGTTTCGACCACCGTTCCTCGCCAAGCGTCGAGCGAACGATGTCCGCTTTCTGACCAGGGCGTGCGCGGGAGAAGAACAACGTCTGGCCATCGGCAAAACAGGGGCCGGAGAGTTCGGTTTCATCGGCGAGTGATCCCTTGCCGGAGAACTCGGCCAGCACTTCCGCCGTTCGGAACGCGAGTCGTCCACGCGGCGGAGTCGCTGATGAATCGTCGGCCGTCTCGACGACGACGTCATGCAGCAACGGTCTCGGCAGTGACCAAATCAGTCCGACGAATGCGGCCACAACGACCA
>CAZILR010000089.1:0-11815 GCA_964539995.1 uncultured Planctomyces sp. | reverse complement strand
GAGAATCCGCATGACCTGCTCTTGATAGACCATGACTCCGTAGGTCTCTTCGAGCACCGCATCGACCAGCGGATGAACCTTCGCCGGCGGCTTTTCGCCGTGCTTCACCTCGACGTAGTCCATGACCATGCCGCCCTCGAGCGGGCCGGGTCGGTACAGGGCGGAAGTCGCGATGATGTCGGCGAATTTGTCGGGGCGCATCTTCGTCAGCAGGTCGCGGATGCCGCCGGATTCAAACTGGAACACACCCTTCGTTTCGCCACGCTGCAACAGGGCGAAGGTTTGCTCGTCGTCGAGCGGCAGCTTGATCGGATTGATGTCGATGCCGCGATGCTGTTTGACGTTCTGCACCGACTTGTGCAGGATCGTCAGGTTGCGCAGGCCGAGGAAGTCCATCTTGAGCAGCCCGGCCTTCTCGACGTGTGGGCCGTCCCATTGCGTGATGACGTCCTCTTTGCCCGTGATGGTTTGCAGCGGGATGTAGTTGTCGATGGGCGCGTCGCTGACGACGACGCCCGCCGCATGCGTGCCGACATTGCGAGTCAGCCCTTCGAGCTTCTGTGCGATGTCGAGCAGCTTTTTGATTTCGGGATCGGCCGCGTAGGCGTCCTTCAGATCGGGCGATTGTTCGATCGCGTCCTTGAGCTTGATGTTGAGTTCGTCGGGAACCGCCTTCGCAATTTGATCGACGCGAGCGAGCGGAATGCCGAGCGCTCGGCCGACGTCGCGGATCGCCAGCTTCGCCTTGAGCGTTCCGAACGTGCCGATCTGACAGACGTTGTCGATGCCGTATTTCGCCTTTGTGTAGTCGATGACTTTCTGCCGGCCGTCGCGGCAGAAGTCGATGTCGATATCGGGCGGCTCGGTGCGGCTGGCGTCGAGAAATCGCTCAAACAGCAAGTCGTACTGCAACGGGCAAACGTGGCTCAGGCCGAGCAAGTACGCAACCATCGCCCCGCACGCGCTGCCGCGAGCACCGCATGGGATGTCGTTCTCCTCGGCGAAGCGCACGAAGTCCCACACGATCAGGAAGTACGACGAGTACCCCATCTTGTCGATCGTCGCGAGTTCCAGATCCAGTCGCGCTCGAATTGCGTCCGTGATGTTGTCGCCGTACCGCAAGGGCAACCGTTCCTCGCACAGCTTGCGGAGGTATTGTGTGTCGGTCAGGTTGTCCGGAGCCGTGAACTTCGGATAGTGCTTGGGGTTCTTCTCCAGTTCGATGTCCACGCGATCGGCGATGAGCTGCGATTGCTTGACCGCTTCCTCGAAGCCCGGAAACGCCGCATACATTTCTTCCGGAGTGCGGACGTAAAACTGATCGCACTCCATGCGCATTCGCTTTTCGTCGTTGACCGTCGAGCGAGTGCTGACGCACAGCAACACGTCGTGAGCCGCCGCATCCTCTTTGTTGAGGTAGTGAGCGTCGTTCGTCGCGACCAGCGGCAGCCCGTACTGCCGAGCGAGATCGACCGTCGGGTCCATGCACTGCTTCTGGATGTCGAGGCCCGCGTTCTGAATCTCCATGTAGAAGCGGTCGCCGAAGACGCTGATGTACCACTCGATCAGTTTCTTGGCGTCGTCCATCCGATCGCCGAGCAAATACTGCGACAACTCCGACGCCGCGCAGCCGCTCAAGCAAATCAGCCCTTCGCTGTGAGCCTTCAGAATCTCCTTGTCGATGCGCGGCCGGTAATAAAAGCCTTCGAGGAAGGCCATCGACGCCAGCTTCACGAGGTTGAAGTACCCCGTCCGATTCATCGCCAACAGCGTCAGATGAAAGCTGGCTTCCTTCATCTTCGTCGCGCCGCGATCACGGCGATTCCCCGGAGCAATGTAAGCCTCGTAGCCAACGATCGGCTTGATCCCCGCCTCTTTGCACAGGCCGTAGAACTCAAACGCCCCGCACAGATTGCCGTGATCGGTGATCGCGACGGCGTTCATCCCCTCGGCCTTCACCTTGGCCACGAGGTCCGGCAATCGGTTTGCTCCATCGAGCATCGAAAATTGCGAATGACAATGCAGATGAGCAAACGGACGCGGCGCGGTCATGAGCGGCTCCTTCCAAGAAATCATCCGTCCGAAGCGCGGACGGTATTGGCCGGGAGTTTAGTTCGCCGGGAACCGAGTCGCACGTCACGCGAAAAGCCGCTCGATCGGCTGAGCCTCGTAGACCGGATAGGGCCGGCCCGTCGCGTCATGCCACACGGCCTCGGAGGGAATGCCGAGCGCCTGATAAATCGTGGCGGCGAAATTTTCCGGCTTCTGCGGATCATTCGTGGGATAGGCTCCGCTCAGATCAGAAGCTCCGATGACCGTGCCGCCGCGCACTCCACCGCCGGCAAACCAAGCGGTTTGGACTGGTCCCCAATGGTCGCGGCCGGAAGTCTTGTAGACTTCGGGAGCGATATGGCTGATGCGCGGTGTGCGGCCGAACTCACCGGCCATGACGACCAGCGTGCTGTCGAACAGGCCGCTCTCCTGTAAGTCATCCAACAGTGCGGAGACGGCCAGATCGGTGGGGGGAAACAGAAAGTTTTTCAGCATCGGGAAATTGTTGCCGTGCAAATCCCAGCTTCCGAAGTTGCCGAGATTCACCTGCACCATGTTGACTCCCGCCTCGACCAATCGGCGAGCCATCAGCAACGACCAGCCGAACGAATTGTCGCCGTAGCGTTCGAGGATCTTCGGATCGGCCTTGCGCACATCGAACGCGGCTCGCACTTTGGAGTCGGCCATGAGCGAAATGACCGACTGCCGGATGCGATCATAGCCGCCGACTGACGCGGTCTCTTCAAGATGCCTCTGCTGTTTTTCGACGATGTCCAAAATGTTGCGCCGTTCGCGGAACCGCGGCGCGAGCACCCCTTCGGGCAGCGTGAGATTCGGCACCTCGAACCGCCAATCCAGTTTGTCGGCCGGCTCTCCCTTGTGCAGATTGAAGAGGTACTTGGGAAACGCGCCGGAATACGAGTGATAGGCGTGTGGCTTGTCGGTCGCCTCAATGAACCACGGTTCGTGTTTGTGTCCCAGCAGCCCCGCGAACTGACCGGAGAATGTCCCCGAATTGGAATGAACGAGCTTCTCCGGCAACACGACGCTCGGCGGCAGATGATTGCGGTGTACGGAGGCGGCTCCGGCAATCGCCGTGATGCAGGGCGCGTCGATCGACTGCGGTGTCATCGAGCGATACGTCGATGGCACGGCTGACTTCCCGGTCAGCATCATGTAGGTGCCCGCGTTGTGATCATTGTTGTTGTGCGTCAGTGATCGCAGCAACGCCCAATGCTCGCTCCGCTGAGCCAACAGGGGCATGTGTTCGCAAATCTGAATTCCTGGCGTCCGAGTCGCGATTGGATTGAACTCACCTTTGAAATCGGTCGGTCCTTCCGGCTTCATGTCGAAGGAGTCGTGCTGCGAAAGTCCTCCGGTCAGAAAAATGAAAATGACGGCTCGATGCCGAGCTGTGCTCGCACTTCCGTCCGCAGCGCGAGCACGCCAGTCGGCGACATTCGCAGACGATAGTCCCAGCAGGCCCAGCGTCCCGGCCTGCAACACCGAGCGACGCGGGACAGGGTGCGAAGCCAGCAATCCGGAGGTTTGTTTCATGGCAGAGTCACCTCAGATCGAGTGGACCGTGTCGCCAGTTTTGAAAAGCGTCAGTCCTGACGTCGCAGCACGAGGATCGGACATTTCGCATGACGCAAGACTCGTTCCGTCACTGAGCCGAGCAGCACTCGCGCGACTCCGTGATAGCCATGAGACGGCATCACGATCAGGTCCGCGCGGCATTCGGCGGCGTAGTCGGCAATGATCAATCCAGGGTCACCTTCTCGGACGAGTTGGATGACTTCAGAGGCGTGATGATCGGCCAGGAACTTTGATAACTGCCGGGTTGCGGCATTCGCATGCGCGTGAGCATCATGCGTCACCATGCCATCGACAGACAGCAACCCCTCTGGTGACGTGACATAAAGGACATGCAGATCCTTGGGCTGAGCGACCATTGTTATCGCCGTCTGGAGCGCATCTGCGGAGGCCGTCGAGAAATCCACGGGAACAAGGACAGTTTTCTTGGGAAGCCAACTCATGATTTTCTCCAGTGGTGCTCTCGGATGGTTTGGCAAAAATGTCGCCGTGTTCGCAGCAGGCCGTGATTCTCTGAAACACAACGACAGGTGGCGAGGGACGTCAATGATTCTCTTCGACCCAACTCAGCGCGCGTCGGAAGAGTTCTTTGCTGTCGCTGATGTGAAGCTTTTCCTTCATGCGGAAGCGGTACGTCTCGATGGTTTTGGGACTGACATTGAGCCGCGTCGCGATCTCTTGAGTTTCCAGGCCGCTACCGATGAGTTGAAAGACCTCCAGTTCGCGATCCGAGAGGCATTCTTCGGGACGGCTGCTTGGTCCGATCGCGCTGCCGGAGTGAATGCGAATGAGTAGCTTTTCGGTCATGGCTTCGCTGAGGTAAATCTTTCCCTCCAGAACTCGGCGAATCGCGTCCACGATTTTATCGGTTGCCTGATCTTTGGTGATGTAGCCCAAGGCACCGGCTTGCAGGACACGTTCGGCATACAGTGACTCCTGATACATCGACCAGACCAACATGCGCACGGGCTCGTTGCGGGCTTTGAGTCGCTTGATGAGGTCCAGTCCGTTGCCGGTTTTCAGCCCGATGTCGATGACGGCCACGTCAGGCTTGGTTTCGCTGACGAGTTGCAAAGCCTCGGCCAATTCAGCCGCTTCGCCGCAAACGAGCAAATCGGGGTGACGTGAAATTCGCAGAGCGAGTGCCTCACGCACCGCAGGATGATCGTCAACGATCAATACGCGAGCCGGCTGATCAACATTGTTTCGAGGCATTTGATTCGCCCTCATTTCTTGCGATGGATGTTCCCGCTCTCTTTGTTCGTGGACGAGGATCCACGCCAATGTTCAATTTCGATGTTTCGTTCCGTTGGGCAAAGTGCAGGTCACAATCGTCCCGTTGGGTTGAGCTCGATCAATCGTCAGTGCCGCGCCGATCATGTCGGCTCGGTTTTTCATGATCCGCTGGCCGATCCCTTCCCATTGTGGCGATGACCGTGAAATTCCAATCCCATCATCCTGGATTCGCAGGACGATTTGCAAATCGTCTTGCCGAAGACCGATGCGAATCTCGCGAGCCTGTGCATGTCTTAGCGCATTGCTCAATGCTTCCTGAGCGATGTGGAACAGATGCGTTGCCGTGACATTGTCCTCGATCGCGACGGGAAACGCACAGTCGAAAGAACAGCTTACACGAGATTGCAGTCGCATCCGTTCGACCAAATCGGTTAGAGCGGCCATGAGTCCCTGCGAGTCGATCGGGACTGGATTCAGGTTCCGGCTGATGGAACGAACTTCTTCGAGTGTTTTCTGCAGGTCGCGCCGCAGTCGCTCGGCTAATTCGACCGGCGACAGGTTTGAAAGTTTTGGCGGCGGTGCTGAAGGATCGAGTGGGTGCGGGCGCAAGCCGAACATCCGAGCATCGGAGCCGAGCGATTCGACGAAGTCCTGTGCCAGCATCGTCAATGCGGTCAGTTGTTGACCCACGCTATCGTGCAGATCCTGTCCGATGCGCCGCTGCTCAAACGCGGTTGCCTCGGCCACTTCCCGCTCCAACTGCTTCCGATCGGAGAGATCGCGGAGGATGCCACAGAAGAGGCCGAGATGAGCGATCTCGCTGACCGCCAAGTCCGCAGGAAATGCCGAACCATCTTTGCGGCGGGCGACGACTTCGAGACTGTAAGTTGGTATCCGAGTCAAACTCGCTTCCAGATAGCTGCGGCCGAGGCTGCCCGGTGCCTGTCCTTCCGCCGGAGGGACCAACTGCGAGAAATCTTGACCGATCATTTCATCGACGGAGGAGCCGAACATTTTTACGGCTCCGAGATTGACCGATTCCACAAGCCCCCGTCGGTCGATCGTGAGTACGGCATTGAAGTCGTTGTTGAGGATCGCTTGCAGGCGTTCCTGTTTGGCGTACAGCACACGAGTCCGCTCCGCGACGCGTTCCTCCAGTTCATCGTTGAGTTGACGTAACGAGACTTCGATCCGCTTGCGTTCGGTGATGTCGAGACAGGCACCAACGAGTCTCCAAGGGACACGGCCGGCGGGTGTCTCCCGGAACTCCACTTGCCCACTGGTCACAAGCCAGCGCACTTCTCCACCCGGACGAATGATGCGCAGTTCCGTTCGTTGGTGGCCATTTCCCGACGGGTTCATTGCCGCTTCGAAGTCCGCGCGTATCCGCCGCAAATCCTCTGGTTGCACATACTGAAACCCATCTTCCAGCGTCCGGTCGAGACCGACTTCCACGCCAAGCATGGCGCACAGTTCGGGTGAATAACGGACTCGATCCGTTTCAATATCGGCGAAGTAAGTACCGATGTTGGCGGCTTCATTCGCCAACCGTAGCCGCTCCTCACTTTCGCGCAGAGATTCCTCGACTTCCTTTCGAGTGGTGATGTCGAGATGAATTCCGATCATACGGACGGGCTTGCCGGTCTGGTCATTGATCATCACGGCGCGCGCGAGGATCCAGCGCCAGGAACCGTCCTTGTGACGCATCCGGAATTCCACCTCGTAGTTTGGCCACGGTTCCTTCAGATATTTCCGAACCCTGTCTAATGCGGGTTCGAGGTCGTCGGGATGCACGCGCGATTGCCACTCCTCGAACCGATCGTCGATTTCATCGTCCGAATAACCGAGCTGGCTCTTCCATTCACGCGAGTAGCGGACGGAATCGCTGCCGAGTATCCAGTCAAAAAGTCCAACGTTCACCCCTTGGATCACGAGCGAGAGACGTCGCTCACTGTCACGGAGTTCATCCTCAATCCGCTTGTGTTCGGTGAGGTCTACGGCCAGGCCGCCGACGAACCGTTTGCCGGTCTCGTCTTGGTAGGGAAACTTGTGGCATAACCACCAGGGGTGTTTACCGTCAGCGGTTTGTCCTTCTTCGAGAACCTCAATGGCACGGTCAGCCACAAGCACGCTTCGATCGTTTGCGCGAAACTGTTCGGCGGCGTCATGGGGCCAATAGTCAAAGTCCGTCTTGCCCAGCAAGTCCTCGGATCGCACACCAAGATGCCGTTCATAATTTTTACTCAGGAAGACGTACCGGCCCTCTTCATCTTTCATCCAGCCATAGACCGCGCTGTTATCCAAGAAGGATCGCAGTTGCCGCTCGGTGGCACGGACCTTTTCCTCGGCTTGTTTGCGTTCGGTGATGTCCTTGATCACCGCCACGGTGCGCAATGGCTGGCCACTGGGGCCTTGTACGAGATTGACACTAACGTCTCCCCAAATGATGCCACCGTCCTTGCGGACAAAGCGCTTTTCGGCGTGATACTCCGAGAGTTCTCGCCCTCGCAGACGGTTCAGCCTATCGAGCATGGAATCTCGGTCCTCAGGGTGCAGGATGTCCTGATAGGGCAGGTTCACCAGTTCCGAGTTGCTGTAGCCCAGCATCCGGCAGAAGCGGTGATTGACTCGAAGCAGGCGACCGGTGGCCAGCTCGGCCTGGTACATGCCCACCGCAGAGCCATCAAAAGCCGCTCGATGCCGTGACTCGCTCTCGTGTTGCAGATCCTCGCCCTGCTTTTGCTCGGTGATGTCCAAAATCATGCCGAGCGCACGCACTGGCCGACGCGACCGGCCGCTGCCGGCGAATGTGAACTGGCCTCGATCACGGAGCCAACGCTCTTCGCCGTTGGGCCGAATAATCCGAAACTCGCATTCGTAGGTCTCGCCCTCATTCGGAGTGAGCATTCCCGTCAGTCGCTGCCGGAAGAGCTCGCGGTCATTGGGATGGATCAATTCCAGAATTCGTTCACGGCTCAGGACGGCGTCGGCCGGGAGGCCGTGGATTTTTTTGAGTGTTGATGACCAGTTCGGAGTTTGGCTTTCGAGGTCGTAGGAATACGCGCCCAAGCCAGCCGCCTCAGCCGACAGCCGATTCCGTTCGTCAGAGTTCTCGGGCAACGGTTCTGGTGATGTCACGAGGCTTCGACGGATCGCCAAGTTGGTCACCACGGCGCTGGCACCAGTGGCGACTAACAGCCCCAGAGCAAGACCAAAGCTGTACTGAGTGTCTCGAAGGATCGCGGCCGAATCGGCATTGAGGTCAGCCGGAGAGGGCCAGCGAACGAGCAACGCCAGAATGCAGAGTCCCAACAGAACGATCGTCGTTCCAAATCCGAGTCGGAATGTTTTCGAGGGTGTCATCGCAGGATTCGTTGTCGAGAAATTTGTGACGCCAAATTCCAGCAGCCGCGTCTATCGTGGGAGTATAGCCGGCGCGGACATCGCGAGTGCGTGAAGTTATTCGCGAGCGACGCTGTGAGACAATTCCTCACAGGATGTTCCGAAGCGGCGTTGACGTCAGCGCGCTGTGGTTGCAGGCGGCGGTGCCGCTCCACCCAGGCTCTTGAGGTACGCCAGCAAATCCGCGAAGTCGGATGGGCGAAACTCTTTGAGCAATCCGCCAGGCATCAGCGACTGCGGCAGTGTGCGGCGCGTCTCGATGTCAGCCGTTTCAATGCGGATCGTCTGGTTGTTGGAATTCCGCAACAAAAAACCCTCGGCCGATTCGTAGACGATCAGGCCGGTGTGGACCTTGCCTTGTTTGGTCTCAAACAGCGTCGTTTGGTAGCGAGTCGAGACGTCTCGATTTGGAAGCGCGATTGCGACGAACAGATCGTTGCGAGAAAAGCGATTGGTGACGCCGGCCAGATCGGGACCGAGCCCTCGTCGGCCACCGTGACATTGAGCGCACGATCGCTTTTCAAAAAGCTGTCGGCCGCGCTCGACATCGCCGTCGGACCAGTCCACGCTCGCGAGTTGTTCGGTCAACCACGTCAGGGTCTCGGCGTCACCTCCCAGCGCGCGAGTCGATTCGGCTGGGAACGTCTTCGTCAGGAATTCCGTCCAACGCTGGATCGCCTCGTTCTGTGGGCGGTAACCCGTTGGGCCAAAGACGAATCCGAAGTCCTGTCCAAAATTTCGAGCAAGCAATTTCGCGACTTTTTCGCGGATCGGAAACTCCTTCTCGTCGGTCCCCAGCCGTCGCAAGGCTTTCAACAGGGCGAGCTGTTCGTCGGCCGCTTGACCCGGCTTGAGTTGCGTCAGCGCGTCGAGGCAGGCGGTCAGCACTTCCGCTCGCGATTCTTCCAAGCCTTCGACGAATCGGTTGCGATCCTGCTCTTCCGGTTGCTGCGAGAGGATCACCAGCACCGCTCCGCGAATCTTGAACTGGTCCAATTGCCGTCGCAGCAATTCGCGATGCTCCGGCTGCTTCGATTCACCGATCAGAAACACGACGTCGTTGCTCCAAGGATAGTCCGCGTCGCCTGAAATGGTTTTGACGTACGAGTCGATGACTTTCGGCAGCAAATCCTGCGGCAGTTGCGAAAGGAACAAGACGTGTCCCGGCTGACCGAACTCAGGTTGCGAGACCAGTTGATCGGCGAGTTCGTTGTCGAGCTTCGCCAGCTCGCGATACAGCTCGCCGACACGGTCGTCCCAGTTGAGGTCTTGGTGCATCTTTCGCGCGACGATCTTCGGTTCGAGCCGCACCAGTCCACGAGCAATCGCCTCGGCCTGCGCTCGATTGCGCGGCGTCGGGATGCGGGCGGCGACCAGCAGGTAGTGAATGTCTTCGACCGGATCGCTGTCATCCGTGATCTTCGCCAACACTTTGTCGAGCAACTTCGTGTTCGCCACCGACAGCATTGTGAGCGCTCGCGCGAGTTCACGATCGACATCGGCATCGCCGGTCGGAAACGTCTCGGTCAAGCGGACTCGCAACGGATCGAGATCACGCTCGAAGGCCGACAAATCGATCCGCGTCGAATACGCCTCGAACGCCGGTGCTGTTCCCGCAGGCGGCACCATGTCGCCCAGTGCCAGTTGCAGCAGCCGCGCGGCTTGCAGCTTCAGACCCGTCGGATGATCTCCTTCGAGCACTCGCACCGCGAGCTGAATGCCGTACTTCGTCGAGGCGGTGGATCGCGGCAGATAACCCACCGCGTAGGCCAACGTCCCTTGCCAGCCGGTCTTCACGACTGCCTGCGACAGCGATTGAAAGCTAACCGGATCCAATCGCGCGACGAGCCGACTGGCGGTCAACCGATTGAAGCGGTCGTCACCGCTGAGTTGTTTCACGATCCCGTCCACGAGCAACGACCAGTCACTGACGCTCTCCGCCGACACGATCGCCTCCAGCGCGGCACGATTGACGAACGGATCACGGTCCTCAAGAAACGACTTCGTGACGTTCGCATCGAGCGGCTTCACGCGCGTTCGTCCGAGCGACCAGATCGCCTTCGCGCGGACTTCGGCCGGCGTCGCTTGGGCCAACTCCACCGCTTCGGTTTCGGTGATGCCACCGAAGGACTCGGTCAGCACGTCGATCGCCCGCAACCGCACGGCAGGCAGCAAAGCATCATTGTTTGCGGCTTCGACAAACGGCTCGCGGCCAAGCTGTCGCGCCAGTGGTTGCCAACGTGCTCGCGACCAACTGCTCAGCGGTTGCGGAGCGGTCAAGCACGCGCTGAGCCTATCGGTTGCCGACGCATCATCAGAGATGTCATCCGTACCGCGACCGTCAGGGAGCGGCCCCGTCGATGGCGCTCGGCCGCTCCCTGACGGTCGCGGTACTGCTGGTCCCGCTGGATACGACACGCGCCAGACTCCGCCACGAGTCCCTCGGCCGCCAACGCTTACGAACACGCTGCCGTCGGGACCAACCTCGATGTCGGTGGGGGCGAAACCATGATCGCCGGCTGAGGAGAGGAACAATTCCGGTTCAGCCTTCCACGCAGAACCGTTGCGGACCAACGGCAGCGCGAGTACTCGGCCGAACGTCCAGTCGAGTACGAACAGCGACTCGCGGTATTTCTCAGGGAACTGCCGATGCTGATAACAGACAACGCCGGTCGGTGAGCCTCGCCCGGCTGATGCGACGATGGGTGGCATGTCGAGGAAGTCATCGGGGCGCTTCCAGCTCCGCGTCACCCAGCCGGCGTGCGATCCCGGCAGCAACTGAAATACGCGCGTCGGACGATACCACGGCAGCGAGACATCGCGCTCGTCGTCGCTGTCGAACGTGAAGGCGTCGGCTGTCCGGTTGAATGCGAAGTCGTACGAGTTCCGCAAGCCGTGAGCGACCACCTCGCCACCGCTGAGGTCCGGCTTG
Organism: uncultured Planctomyces sp.; assembly: GCA_964539995.1. Classification (GTDB taxonomy): domain Bacteria; phylum Planctomycetota; class Planctomycetia; order Planctomycetales; family Planctomycetaceae; genus SXKJ01. Next base: position 597 of record CAZILR010000089.1, on the reverse strand, counting down.
AGCCGATACAGCACTCCCGCCGCCGGCTGTTTGATCGGCGCGGTCGGGAGCGAGACGTACTTCGCATCGATTCCGGTGTCGTTGCCCGCGATCAAGTACCACCATCCGTCAGGGCCACGCTGAATCGAGTGCGCGTGATGTTCGCCACCGCATTTGACCTTCAGCAGCACATCGGGCGGCCCATCCGCTTTGCGGTTGCCATCGCGATCACGAAACCTCAGCAGTCCCTCGCCGCCGACGGCCAAGAGGTCCGAGCCGTGCCAGTACATGCCCTGCACTCCGATGGCCGGGCCTTCGGCGAAGAGTTCCGCTTTGTCCGCGACGCCATTGGTGTCAGAGTCGATCAGGATTTTGATGAACCCGTTCCCCGCGACGGTGATTCGCCCGCGCGAGTCGATCGTCATGCAATGCACGTCGTGAGCGAGTTCATCATCCGCGAACAATTGGACGTCGAACCCCGCCGGAGCTTTGAGGGCTGATTCCGCCGCGACAAGGTTTCCGCCACAAAGACTCGCCCAAAGCAGCATCGCAATCGCGGCGCTGAGAGGCTGTGATTTTTTGTAGCCCTGTCGCTCCGCGACAGGATTGCCGAGCGCT
>CAZILR010000088.1:5625-11931 GCA_964539995.1 uncultured Planctomyces sp. | reverse complement strand
GGTTGAGACACGATGCGCAGGTTCTGTCCGCGATCGAAATCGTGCAGCAAGATTCCCTTCAGAACTTTCAGTTCGCGGATCGACGTGACGGATCGGCCCGGATGCAGTGCCTGAGCCGCTCGATGGAACCACTCCATCACCAAGACCACGGGGACGACCGGAACATTCTCGATGCAGTGGCTGTCCAGAAACGGATATCGAGCGCGATTGACCTTCAGGTCCAGCGTCGTCCTGGTGGCGGAACTGCCCAACGATTCGGAGACCTTGCCGGCGACGATCACGACTTCGGGATGCCGATCGCGCGGACGCAACAGCTCGTCCGCGAACGCTCGCCCGCCGCCGTCGAGCGGAATCAGCGAGACGCCTCGCTGAGCGAAGAGCGCTTTCAGTCCGGGTGTCACCATGCCACCGTCCCACGGTCCCCAGTTCAGGGACTTCACGAGGCAGGATGCCCCACGCCGCTTTTGTTCCGTGGCGGCCACCTTGTTGAGAATTTCGTTCGCCGCCGCGTAATCGCACTGGCCGACGTTTCCGAAACGAGCGGCCACGGACGAGAAAAACGCGATCAGACTCAGCGGATGATCGCGTGTCGCGTCGAGCAGATGACGCAGCCCCTCGACTTTGGTGCGCAGCACGCTGTCGAACTGCTCGTCGGTTTTGTCTTCGACGCGACGATCCGCCAGAACTCCCGCCGCGTGAATCAGGCCACTGATCGGCCCCCATTCTTTCCGTACGCCTTGCAGAGCGGCTTGTAACCGCTGGGCATCCAGCAGATCGACATCCAGATAGCGGACCTCGGCTCCGGCCTGCTCCAGCGCGGCAATGTTCACGCGAATTTCTCGCTGCGCCAGAACTCGTTGAACGTCACGTTCCACTTCGGAAAGAGACGGTCGCGCCGCGCCGCTGGCCTTCAACCGAGCCTGCTTCAATTCGGCGGGCTGTTCGATGCCGGTCGCCCACGCCGGATCGGCCTCCAACGCCGTGCGGCCGAGCAGCACAAAGCGGCAGTGAACCTCGGCCGCCAGTTCTCGCAATGCTTGAGGCGTGACGCCACGAGCTCCACCCGACACGACGACCACCGCCCGGTTTCGCAAACTCGGTGCGAGACTTTTCACGTCGTCATTGGGCAATGCGTTCCGGGTGGATGCGTCACAGCGAAGCGTTGAGCGGCGGCCATCGGCAGACAGGCCGATCTCGACTTCAGGGCCGGCGAACAACAACTCGTCGAGCAGGCGATTCGCCAACTGTGAGGTCGTCTGGCCCGTTGTTTCGAGGTCGATCGCCTTGAGGGACGCCCCCGGCCATTCGTGGGCCAGTGTTTTGATCAACCCGCTGAGTCCCGACAGAAACACCTGCGGGCCTGAGCAGCCATCGACGCCAAGTCGTCCTCCCGTGTTCTGAACCGTCACGAGCAAACGATTCTCCGACGCACCGACACGAGACATCGCTCGCGCCGTCCGAAACGCGGAGCGCACGACATCGAGGGCTTGCTCTGGACTGGCGATGTCGGTCAGTCCATCCAGGCAGATCACTTGCCGAGCGTTCTCCGGCAACACCGAAACGACTCGCGCCGCGATGTGCTGATTCGCCAGTCGGCGTTGCAGCTCCGCGCCGACTTCGGCAGCACGCCCTTTGGAGTTTTGCACCAGCAACAACAATTCCTGAGTCGCGTCCAAAGCACTCACCGCGAAACAACCCGGCGGCGCATCGACCAGCAGAACCGGATACCCGTTGACGGCGATCGGCGCGACGGTCAACGCAGCGGCCGCTTGTTTGGCCGGTGACGACGGCGCGGAATCGGTTCCACTCACATGCTCTTGGATCACCCGCAGGATGTCCGCCAGAGTTCTCAGGCCGCCGACGCGCGACGAATCCATGTCGTTGAGCTGCGGGACTCGTTCCACCAACGCGCTGAGGATCTCAACACGCTTGATGGAATCGATCCCCAACCCCGCTTCGATCTCCATGTCCAGTTCCAGCACGTCGATGGGGTAGCCAGTCTTCTCCGCCACGACCGAGAGCAGCACCTTGGCCAAATCCTCGCGGTTGGAGGCCGCCGCAGCGGAGCCTGGTGTGCGAGTCGCTGCCGTTGCAGCCGGCAGCGAGGCCAATGTCGGTGACGACTGTTGCTGGATCATGTCCAGAATTTCGCGCAGCGTGCGAAGTCCGCCGATGCGCGAGGTCTCGACATCGGCCAATTCAGGAATCCGTTCGACCAGAGTGCTGAGGATTTCGACTCGCTTGATCGAGTCGATGCCGAGATCCGATTCCAACTGCATGTCGAGTTCGAGCACCTCGGCCGGATAGCCCGTCTTCTCGGCAACGACCGTCAGCAGTGTTTGGCGATGATCTGTCGCCGAATTTCGGGAGGGCGAGTCTCCCGCCGAGCCGCTCATTCCCATCGAGTTTTTTCGTGTCGTTCTCGGCTCGGCGGGAGCCTCGCCCGTCCGCGTCGGCGTTGCCGGTGTTTTGGGAACCGAACGGTCGATCAAGTCGAGCACTTCGCGCAGCGTGCGGAGGCCGCCGATTTGTGAAGTCTCGACTTCGGCGAAGGCAGGAATCCGCTCAACCAACGTGCTGAGGATTTCAACTCGTTTGATCGAGTCGATTCCTAAATCAGACTCCATCTGCATGTCGAGTTCGAGCACCTCAGCCGGATAGCCCGTCTTCTCTGCCACAACCTCCAGCAAAACTTTCCCGTAGTCGATCGACGCCGGCTTGCTCTCGCCGCCGTGTGTGGCACTCCCTGATTCATCGTAGGGTGGGACCAGCGATAGCGCCGGCCCACCATTTGTCGAGGATTGCGGTGGGCCGGCGCTGCGCTGGTCCCACCCTACGTTTTGAACTTGCTGGCCGGGCAACTCGATCGGCACGGGTTGAGGAACAGACCATGCGGGAGTCTCGATGCGAGCGTTTATCGCCGAAGGCAACATCGCGGGCGACACGGGCCCCGGCATGTCCGCAGGTACGAGCGATTGCTGCATGGCTTGCAGGAATGCCTGATGGCTGGCACTCATCGCTTGTAAAAACGTCTGGTGGGCGGCGGCGGTCTGACGAGAAATTTCGTCGAGCGATGGGCGGTATTCCGGCAAGGTGTGACTCGTGAAAGAAGGAGTGTCGAAAGTCGGTGAAGGCGGCAAGTTCGTAGGGTGGGACAAGCTCGCATCGAGCGCCGGCCCACCATCGGAATTCGCGGTGAGATTTCTTGAATCGGCCGGTGGGCCGGCGCGGCGATGCGCCGCTGGTCCCACCCTACGTTGGTCGTTCGCGGGATAGGGTTTTCCAAAGTTGGAGCCGCAGATCAGGATGTCGTGCGGCCCCGGAGCCTCCGGGCCATTGTCGGCGGGGACGTCGTCCCAAAGCTGGGTGAGATTGAGCGACACGCCCTCGACGAACAACTGCGCGAGTGCGTGCCAGAACTGAGTGACTCCGTTGGTTCCTCGACGGCTCACTGAGATCGCGCGGTGCGGACGTCCGGCGAGGCACTGATCGACCAGGCGAGTCAGCACGTCTTGCGGCCCGACCTCGACAAAGACACGAACGCCCCGGTCGTACATGCGTTCGACGATCTCTTGAAACCGAACCGGCTCGCGAAGTTGCCGGGAGAGCAGCGAGCGGATTGTCTTCGGGTCGTCATGCGACTCCGCATCGACGTTGCTGAACACCGGGCGTTGCGCCGGTTGAAACGTCTCACCTTGCAACAGATCGCGAAACGTCTCGGACGCCTTCGTCATCTGCGGTGAGTGGAACGCATGAGCGACCGGCAACCGCTGGCAGGTGACTCGCTGTTCGGTCAGCGACTTCTCGAATTGTTGCAGAGCGTCCAGCTCGCCGGAGAGGACGAGCTGGCGCGGCGAATTGTGATTGGCGATGACCACGCCGTTCGGCAACGGCTGGTCCAGAACCGACCGCTTCTCATCGGTGAGCAGAACCGCCAGCATTCCTCCGGGCGTCGTGATGGTGTCGTTCATGATCTCGCCGCGCCGGCGGGCCAGCTTCACGAATGCCTCTGCCTCCAGCACACCGGCCGCGCAAAGAGCCGTCAATTCGCCGAAGCTGTGCCCAGCCACACATTCGGGTGAGACTCCAGCCGTTCGCAGCAGTTGCAAGTACGACAGACTGCAAACACCGATCGCCGGCTGTGCCCATTCCGTCGATTGCAGCCGTTGCCGCTGTGCGTTGCGAGCTTCGTCTGAAAACGCGGCGGGCGGAAAAGCCACGTCATGCAGAGGCCACTGTCCAGCAGCGCGGTCCCAAGGCTCGCGGGCAGCGGCGAAATGCAGAGCCAGATCAGCTCCCATCCCGACGTATTGGCTCCCCTGGCCGGGAAAAAGAAATCCGATGCGCTGCGCCGATGGATCAATGCTCTGGCAGTAAATCCCGGAAGGATCGTTGATCGGCAGCTTCGAGTCGGCGATCAGCATTTTCGCCTTGCGAAGTTTCTCGGCCGCTTGCGTTCCGTCGTCAGCGACCACCGCCAGTCGCAACTGGAGAGCGTTGTCAAATGTCTGCTGCGTGCGGAACGCCAAGCTCTGAAATACTTCGCGACTGTTCGCCGCGCTCACGGCCGCAGCCAGAGCTTCGACGCTTTGCAGCAGGCTGGATGTCGAATCGGCCGCCAGCACGAACAGCTCGCTCGGAGTTGTCCGGCACTTCGCGGGGCGCGAGCCAGTGCCGCTGTACTCTTCGAGAGCGATGTGAAAATTGCTGCCACCGAAACCGAACGAACTGACTCCGGCACGGCGCGGATGTTCGTCGCTACGAACCCACGGGCGGAGTTCCGTGTTGAGGTAAAACGGACTGGACTCGATCTTCATCTCCGGCAGCGGACGTTCCACCTTCGCGGTGGGGGGCAGCAGCTTGTGATGCAGAGCCATCACGGCTTTGAACATTCCGGCGGAACCGGCAGCGGCCTTTGTGTGCCCGATCTGCGACTTCACGGAACCGAGCGCACACCAGTTCGCAGAATCGGCATCGTTGGCGGCCTCCGAGAACACGGTTCGCAGTCCCTCGAATTCCGCGCGGTCTCCGACTTTGGTCGCCGTGCCGTGAGCTTCGATCAGCTCCACCGTGCGCGGGGAAAACTCCGCTGCCTCGTAGGCGCGACGTAACGCTCGCGCTTGCCCGTCGGATCGTGGCGCGTACACGCTCTTCGCGCGGCCGTCCGACGACGTGCCGAGTCCGGCGATGACGGCATAAACGTGATCGCCATCTCGCTCGGCATCGGCCAGCCGCTTGAGCGCGAACATCGCGATCCCCTCGCCGAGAATCGTGCCGTCCGCCGCTTCGGAAAACGGTCGGCAGTCTCCGGTCGGAGACAGCGCCGGAGTCTTGCTGAAGCAGAGAAACATCAGCGGGTCGTTGAGCGTGTCCACGCCTCCGGCGATCGCCACGTCGGCCTGCCCGAGGTGAAGCTCATTGATCGCCATCGAAACCGCGGCCAACGAGCCGGCGCACGCGGCATCGACGACGCAGTTCGTTCCGCCCAAGTCGAAGCGGTTGGCGATTCGGCCCGCGACAACATTTCCCAACAAGCCCGGAAAGGTGCTCTCCTGCCACGGAACAAACTCGTCGGCGATTTGCGAGCAGGCCGCTTCAATTTGCTCCTCGGACAAGCCTTGCTTGCGCAGTCCGTTCGCCCACTGGCCATGAGCCATGCGGCCCGACATGTGGGCCGTCAGTTCGGTGGTTCCCGCCACTCCCAGAATGATGGCGACACGCTCGCGATTCATTCGCTCGACGCCACCCGCGTCCTTCAGCACTCGGTCCGCCAACATCAACGAGAGAAGCTGCGAGGTGTCCGTCGCCGGAATGATCGACGGAGGAATTCCAAACGCGAGCGGATTGAACGGCACCGCCGGCAGAAAAGCCCCGCGACGGCAGTAAGTCCGATCCGGCGTTTTCGGATCGGGATCGTAGTAGTCACTGGCCAGCCAGTGCGTTTCCGGCACTTCGGTCGTCAGGTCTTCCGCCGCGACGATGTTTCGCCAAAACGTGGTAACGGTCGGTGAGCCTGGAAAGAGCGCACTGATGCCGATGATCGCGATGGGGTTTCTGCTCACTTGGACCGGCCTTTGTTCGTTGCTCAAGAGTTGTCAGTCATTTCAAACGGACGCGGGTGAAAGCTGAACGCTTCGGCGGGGACCGCGACACCGAAGCTCCGCAACTGTTGCGCCCGCGTGATGACCGCCGCCCCTTCCATCAAGTTGAGCGCGATCTGCACGACGCGACGGTTCTCGACCGGTTCCAGAAAGGAACCGCGCACCCAGTCGTTGAAACTCCCCATCGCTGGACCGCACCAGACTT
>CAZILR010000088.1:0-5615 GCA_964539995.1 uncultured Planctomyces sp. | reverse complement strand
GAAAGTCGATCGCTCGGCCAGGAGTCCCTTCGATGGCCCAGCGACTTGCTTTCCCCAAATACCAGCGAAACGCCAGAGCCATGCGATGATGCGCGTCTCGATCCGCTCGTTCCGCTTCGCGCGGTTCGCGTCCCTGCCAGAATTCGCGAGTCTCTTTCCAGACCGCATCAAATGGCTGGCGAAACATCTGCGTTTCGATTTCTTTCTGCACAGCGGCTGGCACAGCGTCCCACGAGTCGTAGTCACGATACACGTCAAACAGCCGTGCGCCTCGCGCTGCAAACAGTGTCCCGCGCTTCAAGACTTGCACACGCACGCCCATTTCAAACATGTCGGCGGCCGGAGCCATCGTCACATCGGCGATGCCGGCTTGAGCCAGCATCCGTTTCGCTTCCAACGAGACTCCCGCTTCCACCGCCGATTGATTGATCGACCCGGTGAGCACATACGCCGCTCCCAGAGCGAACGCCGATGCCACCGCCGACGGAGTTCCCAATCCACCCGCCGCGCCGATTCGCACCGGATGCGCATAACGCTGCTCACGCGCGATGTCGTCCCGCAGACGCATCAGCGACGACAACAAAACTCCCAACGGGCGATTGTCGGTGTGACCGCCGGAATCGGCCTCGGCCGTGATGTCCTCGGCGACCGGCAGATGTGTCGCTAACTCCGCTTCGGCTTCCGAGATTTGTCCGGCTTGCACCAGCGATCGCAGCATCTCAGACGGAGCCGGCCGCAAAAATGCAGCCGCCACTTCCGGGCGCGAGACCTTTGCGAACACTCGGTTCGGTCGCTGAATTCGGCCGCGCGCGTCGCGAGTCAATCCTCGGCACGCATACCGCACGACGCTCGGTTCCAGCTTCATGAAGGCCGACGCGGAGACTCGTCGAATGCGCTCGGCCAGGAAGAGATCGACCGTCAGTTCTTCCGTGCGCGGCTCGCTGGGGGAATGGATCAGGTTCGCTCCCCAAGGAATTTCGGAACCGTGACCGCCGGCTTGCACCTTGTTGACAAGTTGCTGAATCCGCGCGAGCGACAACCCGGCGCACCCGAGAAAACCCAGCATCCCGTTTTTTCCGGCGGCGAGAACCATCTCCGGCGTCGCGATGCCGTTGGCCATGTCCCCCGTCACATACGGAAACCGAACGCCATGCGTTTCGGCAAAAGTGCGGTCCCCCAACCATTCGGGATACAGCGGCGGTAACACGCCGAGCAACGACAGTTCATCAGACAAGCGAGGTCGCGAACCTGTCTCGCCAAACACGACTCCGACCTGTCCACTGCGGCGGTTCTGAACGACATACGCCGTCTCGCGAATTCGGTGCGTTGCCGCGACCACATCGACCGGAGTCTCTGCCTGCGGAGCATGGGTTGGCAAAGCGGTAGTGGTCATTCGAGTGCTCTGAACCCTTCGGTTCCGTAGGCGGAGTTTTGAAGGGGGGAGAAATCGCCCTAACTTATTCAGCAAATGGTAGGTACGCGAAACCTACCCGATTCGCGAATGAATGCAAGGCGGTGCGTGGAATGGTGGTAGAGCCACGAATAAGTGGTCGTCAGTGGTCGCCTCAAAACCAGGTGAATTCCGCGTTCAATCTGGGTGGCTGGATCGCCTCAGATGACGGCTGGAATTCGCCTCACAAACAGTGGCTCAAAGAGCGTCGTTGGAACGGCCTCAGCGGGCACCTAGCGCTGTTCAACAAATGTGTCAGACTCCACCTCAATAGCGAGTTGCGACAATAGCATGGCCGTCAAAACCTTCCATCCACTGCTGGCATTGATCGCCTCAGCGAGCAACAACGAGCTCGCGAAGTACGTCGAATTTCTGACGGAGGAGAACAAAATTCTGCGAGCGCGAATCCCCGATCAGGTTCACACCAAGCCGGACGAGCGATCTTGACTGATCAAGCAGGGGAGGGCGCTGGGCCAACCGCAACCCAGTTCCCCAATCCCAGGAGTCCCCTCAACAACCCAGCGCCACCACATTCAGCCGACCAGCGCTGCCATTTTCAACCGTCGTCAACACAACCTCGCCGCGCACAAGGTCGCCGGAGTTCGCGAAGCCGTCGCCGCCGCGGGAGCCAAGGTCGTCTTATCTTCCGCCGTACAGCCCCGACTTCAATCCGATCGAGCTGGCGTTCTCCAAACTCAAACGCCTGATCCGCCGCGCTGCCCAGAGTACCGTCGATGCCCTCTGGTCACTCCTTGGCCACTTCCCAGCCGGCGAATGCGCCAACGACTTCTCCCACTGCAGATACAGCTCCACATGTGCATGAAAAACAGACTAGATTTCGTAATAAATGGTCAGGAAGTCCTCACCGTGTTGGCTGATCCCACCTGAAATGTGTCCGAGCAATTTGTCGCACGTCAAACGATAAAGACGGTCGAACGTGTCGGTCGGAATTGCAAAATGGTCTCGGAGCCGGATCAATGCTGACTGGATGGAACTCAATGGCAACATCGCGGAGTAGAGGTTGATGTCGAACGAGCGGCGCAGGCTGTCCCCTTCGATGACCTCCAAGTAGATGAAGCTCCCTCCCTCAACGCGACTGGTGGCGAAGGAAACGATCTCGGTTGCGATTTCCCGCGAGGTGCATCCTTGATAGTCGGCGTAGACGTCGGTCATCCGTTGGAGAATGCCCTCGACCGAGAGCAGCGGGTAGCACAGATACCTAGAAACCGTCTGCTGTGTGTTGTCGGCGACGTTCCACTTGAAGCCCAGGTGCAGAAGTTTCGGTTCGAGGGATGCGGGGTTGGACTGGACATTGGATTTCACTCGATCCCAGAACTCCAAGTAAACCTTGTACATTCCGGTTGGCGGGTTGTCCTCGAAGCCCAGGAACACCAAGTTCACGCCAGAAAGATGCTCGTCCAACGACAGAAGGAATTCGTCCGGCATATTCAATCGTTGGCAAATCGTTCGCAGTTGACCGGAGCTCAGATTCTTCAAATCAACTCCCAGCAGGTAACGATTTGCCAAGAGTTTGCCGGGAAGCATTTTGAACGATCGTTCGTACCCACAGGGGATCTGCATTTGTTCGAGCAGGGTGAACGGCAGCGCCGCTCGAACGGCGGCGAGGCACCGCTCAGACTCATCGCGGCCGTAATCGTTCATGGACGTTTCCTCGCCAGTGGTCTTGGGGTGACATTCTGAATCGGACTATCGAGCAACCGCCAGGAATCGCCCGATTGTGAATGCACCTGCCGCGACCGCCTCTCCCAGAACAAGCAGTCCGTCCAAGATGACTCGCCGAATCGGATCCGATGTCGCATCTCTTTCGCGAACAACATCCTTTCGATCCGCTTCGTTCACCAAGAAGCCACGGGGCAACGCCATTTCAGAGCGAAGGTCCACGGCTTCGCGCACGATCAAGCCAGCAGCCTCCATACCAGATGCATACTCCGAGCAGGTTCCCAGTGACGGAGTTGCCCACGTGTCACAGATCGGGCGAATGTACTTCTCGGTCGTCACCGGATCTAAGCCTTCGCTCGCGAGCCAATCTTCGCCGGCCAAACGGCCGTTGGGACGAAGGACTCTCGCGACTTCGCGAAAGAACTGATCTCGATCGGGAAAATGGCACGGCGATTCGAAGAACAACACCGCGTCAAAATGATTGCCTGGATACGGAAGGTCGGTGGCCCAGCCTTCGTCGAAGGTCACTTGCTCCGCGACTCCCACTTCCTGAGCGAGCGTTCCGGCCAACTCAAGTTGTTTCGTATTTGGAGTCAGCCCCCAGAACTTCGCTCCGGTCCACTTTGCCAAATGACAAACAGGGCCGCCAACGCCACACCCCACATCCAAAACACGCGATTCCAAGGTGATTCCAGCACTTTCTGCGATTCTTCGTTCCATACGAAGTTGATCATGAGGCCCGATCGGCTTGTCATCAAATCCGTAAAAGCCAGTGTGCCAATGATTCCCCAGAAACTCCTGATAAATGGGAATGCACCGCGAGTAGTATTCGTTGACCAACTCAGGGGTGCGGGTTCGTGAATCGCGCATCCTGGCCACGACATCCTGAGCAGAATCCAACAACGACATTTTCGTGTTTCACTCCGAAGAAGGACCAATGTTCTATGAGCACGCACTCCGTAAAATGAGTCATTCATGCACTCATGGCGACTGACTGACGATGGACATCAGCTTGCACAATTCGTCTTCGGTGTCACCTGGATCATCGACGGTCGCGGCCACCTCCTCATAGAGCAACTCTCCGTAGCGGCGGCGCATGCGGTGGATGGACATGGCAACGGCTGCGGGACTGATGTTGAGGTTGCGGCCAATTTCGACGTAGGGCAACGCCTGCAAATCATTTGTCAGGTGAGGTTGAAGTTGTTCGAAAAGAGACAGCTTCAGTGCGGTCGCATACTCACTTCGGAGTCGTCTCCAAACTTGGTCCAGAAGTGATTCCACCCAACGCCGATCGAATGCTTGCTCTGGCGTCTCCGCAGTTGTTTTCTCCTGAGCAAACCGAGCGGCCAGATCGGTGTGATCCAGGGAGTAGATCGTCACAGAACCGCCACGCTTTAAGGCGTGGTCGGCTCGATACTGGTTGACGATGTAGTTCTTAAAGGCAGCCAGCAGAAATGTGCGAAAGCGGCCTTTGTTTTCGGCCACGGAGTCCAGGGCGTGTCGGTCGAGAAGGTGAGCGAAAAAACCCTGAGTCAAATCCTGAGCGTCATGGCTGGCGCTTCCCTGTTGACGGCAAAATGCGTAAAGCGGATACCAATAGCGTTCAATCAAGTCGTTCCACGCCTGCTGACTATCGCTGGACTCCAGGCTGCCAGCGCGCAAAACCAGGCTCCACCGAGTCGTTTGGAATTTCGCTCGCGGCCTCGGTTCGGTTTCAGGCACCATCAGGTGACTCCATCCTTCTTCGAACGATGTCCGTGCTTGGTGGCCTGTGCAAACAGCTTCGAGAATCGCTTCCGACCGCGGATTTTTGCGAAATTCTTTGTGATACTTTCCAGCGAATTCTGTTTGTATCTGCGGTGGGGAGGGTCTGAAAACAGGATCCCTCCGAATTCTGTTGTCCGTACGATCTCGTCTCCAAACCCTGATTGTGAATCCGGGGAGAGTACATTTTCAGACGGACTTTCGATCGGCACTATCAAACTCCGGCGGCTGGCGAAAGAGCATGACTTTGGGAAGTGGATCTCGTTGCCCTGTTTGCCAACAGCAAATCTCCGGCGTTTCGCACGAAAAGGGTTGTCCCTATTGCCTGCTGACGTTGGGCATTCGTGCCGCATCAGGACCGCGCAGCAAATCGGGGATGTCTCTGGGGCCGACGTCTGCCGATCCGAGTGAGCGGTTTTCGCGAGCGGGCATTCTTCAGCGCTTTGGGGACTACGAACTGGTCTCCGAAATTGCCCGAGGCGGAATGGGGGTCGTATACCGCGCGCGACAACTGAGCCTCAATCGTGAGGTGGCTGTCAAATTGATTCTCGCCGGGCAGCTTGCGTCACCGGAATCTCTGCAACGATTTCGGCTGGAGGCGCAGGCCGCTGCTCAGCTTCATCATCCGGGGATTGTGCGGATCTACGAAATTGGCGAACACGATACGCAGCACTTCTTCAGCATGGAGTTGATTGACGGTGTCAGCCTGGCGGAGTGCTCG
>CAZILR010000087.1:0-11931 GCA_964539995.1 uncultured Planctomyces sp. | reverse complement strand
GACTTCGAGGAAATGCTGCTCAACGATGGCTGCACGGGGATCGCCGTCTTGAACCCGCGCATTCCCGTGGAAGTCCAATTCGACGAACACAAGCTGCTGATCATTTACGGTCACGACTTGAGCGAGTTCGAGTCGGTGCTCGAACAACACGGCTTGGAGCGGGACGACGAATTGAAATTCATCACTGAAGCCGAGCACGTTCACTCATCCAGCGACGATTTCTCGCGGTTGTTCGGAGAAATGCGGTATCGCCTGGGGATCGACGATTGCTGATCGTCGTTCAGGATCGGCCCCATTTCGTCCAGTCGTGATTGGCCGTCCTGAAGTCGCTGCGATCTTGCCCATTGAGGTCGGTCGCGAAGGCTTGACCAGCGCCAGCGGCCTGGTTGCTTATGTGCCGCCGGGCCAGTTTCTTGACGGCGCGGTTCGACCGATGCTCCGATTTGCTCCACAAGGGGGGCATGGTCTGTTAAACCATTCCACCTGAGCATTCCGGTTCATGTCCGCGGCGAATCTCGCCGGCTCAGTGGGAAGCGCCGAAACAGAAAGCCCCTCTCATGGCGATCGCGACTTCGTGTGACGAATGTGGCCGTGACTACTCCGTCAAAGACGAACTGGCTGGGAAGAAATTCAAATGCAAGGATTGCGGCGCGAGTGTCGTCATTCCTGCGCCTCGCAAGAGCGGCGGCTCGGCGTCGAGCGTCAAGAAAACGCCGCCAAAAAAGAAAGACCCGGACGACGAATTTCAGGAAGCGCTGAATTCAGGCGGGTTCGAAGACGACGATGACTACGGTGATGACGCGGACGAACAGGACGAGTTGCCGCGTCGCGTCGCCAAGCGAAAGCCGGCCGCCAAAAAGAAAAAGTCGTCTCGCAGCTCATCCGGCTCCAGCGCGATGTGGGCGAAAGTCGGCGGCGGTTTATTCACCACGCTGATCGTGCTGGGCTTTGTGATGCGATTGATCCGAGCTGCCGGCGGCATCGGCGGTGGCGTGAGTTGGCAAGAGTTTCGAGCACCCAACGGTCGCTACACCGTGTCGTTTCCGGCTGTGGCGAAAGCGAAGATTCAACCTGTGCCAGGGGTCACGACCTTTCTGGCCGAGACCCGCAACTTCGCGTGCGCGGTGACTCACGCACCTTTGCCCCCCGGGTCGGGAGCGGTCATGGCACAGTTGTCGCCACAAGCTCTCTCTGACCAGATCACGAAGGATGCTTTTCCGGGGGTACGCATACTTACGAATCAACCCGCGACGTTGGGTGGATTGCCGAGCCACGAAGTCTCGTTCGACAAAGACGGAGTCCGATTGACAGAACGAACCGTCGTCGTTGGCGACGAGTTGTTCAATTGCGAGTTCGTCTCGAAGGGAAATCCGCCGCAGGCCGAGATGACCAGGTTCTTCGACTCGTTCCGCATCAGTGGAGCTGTCGGCAATGCGGCTGCTCCGCCAGCGGTGGCCGCCAATCCGCAACCTGCCGTCTCCGGAACTTTCCAGCAGCGGCGGCTGGCCTTCCAAACCAAGTTGGTGAAGGCTGGTCCGGCTCCGCAGGAATACCAAAACGAAATGCCTCCATCGGGCGTGCAAGTGGTCACATATCCTTCGGGAGCACTGCAACTCAAGGGGTGGGTCGCAGCTCCTAACGGCGGTGTGGGACCAAAAGCACCCGCGTTGGTTTACTTTCACGGAGGCTTTGCGTTCGGTGCCGACGATTTGGCAGTCTGCCGCCCGGCGATGGACGCCGGGATGGTTGTGATGGTTCCGATGTTGCGGGGCGAGAACGGCAATCCCGGCAACTACGAGTTGTTCTTCGGCGAGATCGAAGATGCTCGTGCCGCCGTCAAATGGCTGGCCGCGCAGAGCTACGTCGATCCGCAGCGGATCTACACCTTCGGGCACAGCGTGGGAGGGGGCGTGTCGGCGGTCCTGTCGCTCATGGACGATGTTCCGATCCGGCACGGTGGCAGCAGCGGCGGTCTGTATCCCGAAGCGACCTTTTTCGCGTGGCAGGCCGAGGGCATGGTCCCCTTCGACATCAAGAACCAGGAAGAGCGGCGATTGAGAATTCTGATCGGCAACATGCGCGACATGCGGCACAAGCACTTCGCTTATCTGGGAGCTTCCGACGAGATGGCTTTGTTCGCCAACAATGCCAAGCAGGAGACGCCGGGAACACAATGCGAAATTCTGACGGTGCCCGGCGACCACATGACGAGTCTTGATCCTTCGCTGCGTCAGTATTTGCAGATCATCCAGCGCGATCCGTGACCGGCGGAGTCCGGTTAAGTTGACGCGCAAATTGCGGTGCAATGGGAGTGCTGACCGTGATGGAAGTGCTCCAGCAGTCACAGTGGCGAGCCTGTTTGCTGGGCCTATAATCCCCGCCTCGGAGGAGCCAGCGAAGATGAACTCGTTCTTGGATGATTTCAGCATGCGTGATCGACCGCTGCGGATCGGAGCTGTCAGCTATCTCAACTCAAAACCGCTGGTTGAGGATTTGGCTGAACTGGCGAGCGAAGCAGAATTAGTCCTCGATGTCCCCAGCCGATTGGCAGATGACTTGTCAGCGGGTGAACTCGATGTCGCATTGATTCCGTCGGTCGAGGTGCTGCGCGATGCCGAGTACGAAATCGTCTCGGACGCCTGCGTCGCAACGCGCGGTCCGGTGCTGAGCGTGAAGCTGTTCAGTCGAGTGCCAGTCGCGCAGATTCGGACGTTGGCGCTCGACGAAGGTTCTCGAACGAGTGCGACGCTCGCTCGCATTTTATTGGCCGAACGCTTCGGCGTGCGTCCGGCGACGGAATTGTTGCCACTCGGTTTCGCGACGGAAGACACCTCCGCCGATGCGGTCTTGCTGATCGGAGATCGAGCCATGAAGCCGCCTCACGAACGGTTTGTCGCGACGTGGGATCTCGGCGAAGAGTGGACACAGTGGACGGGGCTACCGTTTGTCTTTGCCATGTGGGCGGCAAGACGTGACTGTGAACTTGGGGAGATCGAGGAAGCATTGTGTCTGTCGCGGGATCGCGGAGTCGATCGGATGGCTGACATCGCGCGACGTGAAGCTCCGAAGCTGGGCATCACCGAGGAATTGGCTCACGATTATCTCGCTCACAACTTGCACTTCACGCTCGGTTCGGCCGAGCGTGCGGGGTTGCGGTTGTTTCAAGAATTGGCTGTCAAATTGGGACTCGCTCCCGAAGGGGTTGAACTTGTCTTCCGTCACTGCTTGTCCGCCCGCTGAGCGTCGTTGCGGGACTCATTCGTTCGCCGGAATTGAAAGGCCACGCTTGTCCGTCGAGCGTGCGCTTGTCGATCAATTGAACGAGCAGTTCGGTGGCCGCTCGCCGTTCGGAAACTCGACGGTGCGGCCGATTTTAGAGCGTGCGATCGCAGGCGAACGGTTGTCGAACGAGGACGCCTTGCGGTTGCTCGAATCCGCCGACCTGACGTCGTTGGGGATCGCTGCCAACGCGATCACGGCGCGGCTGCATCCGGAGCCGTTTCGGACCTTCAACATCGACCGCAACGTGAATTACACAAACGTCTGCTCGGCGGTGTGCGACTTCTGTGCGTTCTTCCGTCGGCCGAAAAGTCCCGAAGGGTACGTTCTTCCGAAGGAAGAGATCTTCCAGAAGATTGCCGAGACGGTCGCGCTTGGTGGCGATCAAATCTTGATGCAGGGTGGCATGAACCCGGAACTCCGCATCGAGTGGTACGAAGACTTGCTACGGTCGTTGAAGGAGCGTTTTCCGCAGGTCAATCTGCATGCGTTCTCGCCGCCAGAAATCTACGCGCTGGCGAAGCTCGAAAAGTTGCCGATCAAGATCGTGCTGCAACGGCTGAAAGATGCTGGGCTTGGCAGTCTTCCTGGCGGTGGCGGCGAGATTCTCGTGGACCGAGTCCGCAAAGAAATCACACGCGGCAAGGTGCTCAGCGACGATTGGATCGACGTCTGTCGGCAATGGCACGAACTCGGAGGCCGGTCGTCGGCGACGATGATGTTTGGTCATGTCGAAACGCTGGCCGAGCGGATCGAGCATCTCGACCGCATTCGGCAACTGCAGGATGAGACCGGCGGAGTCTCGGCCTTCATCTGCTGGACGTTCCAGCCGGACAACACCGACATGGCCCACATCCAGCCATCCGGAGCATTCGAGTACCTCAAGACGCAGGCGGTGGCTCGACTGTACCTCGACAACGTGCGAAACATTCAGTCGAGCTGGGTGACTCAGGGTGAGAAGGTCGGGCAGATGGCGTTGCTGTTTGGAGCCAACGACATGGGCAGCCTGATGATCGAGGAGAACGTCGTCGCCTCGGCCGGGACCGTCTATCACCTCAGTTTGGAAACAATCAAACGCTGCATCCGAGAGGTTGGCTTCATCCCGCGACAGCGAAATGTTTTTTACGAACTGATCGACGAAGCCGCCGAGCCGCACACGGTGCAGGCAGCCACCCAAGTTGCGTTGCCAGTGCTTGGTGCTTGAGTCAACTCGCCGCATCGTCCTCGCGGAAGTCTTGATCGAGTCCAGCGGCTGATGCGATCGTCTTGGTCCCACGAACTGACTCATTCAACCCCGAAAAGTCGAACACCTCGAATTCCTGAGAACAGTGACAATGACGACCGAAGCAAGTACCTCGGTGCCGCCGACTCCCTGGCTCAATGCGATTGGCTCGCGGTACTTTTTGGACTGGTTGCAGCAGCAACGATGCAGTCTGGCGTTCACGACGTATCAGACCGGCAAGCTGTTTCTGGTCGGCCGCAAGTCCGTCAGTGGAGCCGGAGTTCCGACCAGCGAATCGGACCAGGCGTTGTCGATCTTCGAGCGAACTTACAACCATTGCATGGGGATGTGCTCGTCGCCGGACGGGCGGACACTTTGGTTGAGTTCGCGGTATCAGATTTGGCGCATGGAGCAGGCTCCAGCGAACGCGGTTCCCTATCGGCCTGTCGAAGGAACGGCGACCGAAGGGGATGACGCGAACCAACCGCCGCAGTGGGTCGGTCGAGGTTACGACGTCGCCTACATTCCGCGAGTCGGCTACACGACTGGGCACATCGATGTGCATGACATGGCGATCGACGCGGATGGCCGAGTGATTTTCGTCAACACGATGTTCGGTTGCCTGGCGACGTTCAGCGAGCGAGCCAACTTCAAGCCGTTGTGGCGTCCGCCATTCTTGAGTGCGTTGGTTCCCGAAGATCGCTGCCACTTGAATGGCCTCGCGATGCGCGATGGTCAGCCCGCGTTTGTGACGGTCGTCAGCCGCTCGGATGTCGCCGACGGCTGGCGAGATCGGCGACACGACGGTGGTTGCGTGCTCGACGTTGCGACTGGCGAAGCAGTCTGCACGGGCCTGTCGATGCCGCATTCGCCGCGCTGGTATCGCGATCGTTTGTGGGTACTCAATTCCGGGACCGGCGAATTCGGAGCAGTGGACCTCGCGACCGGCCGCTTCGAGCCAATCGCCTTTTGCCCCGGCTATTTGCGCGGCCTGTCGTTCCACGGCGACTACGCCATTGCGACCCTCTCGAAGCCGCGTCACTTGACGTTCCAAGGTCTCGCACTGAACGACCGCCTGAGCCAAAAGGGAGCCGAGCCACAATGCGGCTTGCAGATCATCGACCTGCGAACCGGCTCGATCTCCGAGTGGCTACGTCTCGACGGCACGCTAGTCACCGAGCTGTATGACTCGGTCGTCTTGCCGGGTGTTCGACAGCCGATGGCCGTCGGCTTCAAGAATACGGAGATCGAACGCCTGATCTTCGTGGAGGACGACCCAGCGTGAACATCGCCCTCCGGAGTGGCGAAGCGGTTTGCCGTGAGCGGCTTGTGGATCAGTCAGGCTAGACTTAGGGTAATCCACATCGGCAATATCCCCGACTTGCGGTGTGCAGGTGGCAACGGGACGCCAACTCACACGGGAAGGCCATTGCAGACAGCAATAGGCAGAGAGGGCAGCAAGGACGGCTGTCGCTTCGGGTTCATTTTCCTCACTCATCATCATCCATCAGAGGTTACGGCATGAGTTTGCGCCACTGGCTCCAGGGAATGTTCGCTCGCACCACCTCCGCCCGTCGCAGCGTCACCCGCATGACGGCACGCTGTCGCGAGCGGGCGATGGCCCACAGTCAGCAGCGGCTGGAGTGCCTGGAAACGCGGATGCTGCTGACCTCCGATTTCGGCGACGCACCGGATACCACTTCAGGAACCGGAGCCGGCAACTATCAGACGTTGTTGGCCAATAGTGGGCCGAGTCACGACCTCACCAACACCCAAGCGACGTTGTTCTTGGGGGCCGGAGTCGATGGTGAGGCGGACGCCGCGCCGAACAATCGCGCCAACGGCGACGATGTCGCACTCGATCCCGATGACGAGAACGGTTTGATCGAGCCGGCTCAGGACTTGTTGCTGACGCGCGGCACAGCTCCGGAAGTGCGGGTGCGAGCCACAAACATGACCGGCTCCGAGGCGACTCTTTACGGTTGGATCGACTTCAACCGCGACGGCGTCTTCGACAACTCGACCGAACGCAGTTCGGCGGCAGTCCCCGATTTGACGAACAACGAAACATTCATCCTGACATTTCCAACGATCCCAATCGGTACGGCGACAGGCACGACCTACGCACGGTTCCGTCTGAGCACCGACGGCGCAGCCGCGAACTCGACGGGGGCGGCCACGGACGGTGAGGTGGAAGACTACAGCGCAACGATCACCGGCCTCAGCGAAGGTAGCGTCAGTAGTGGGAAGTCCATCAAACTCACCAGCGGTTCGAACGGTGCTCCGACACTCGTCAATGGGGACTCCTTCGGCTGGTCTGTCGCGTCATTGGGTGACTTGGACGGCGACGGTGTGACCGATCTGGCCGTGGGGGCGAGGAGCGATGGTACAGGTTCTCGCGGGGCGGTGTATGTGCAATTCATGAACTCGAACGGCACCGTGAAGAGCCGCGTCAAGATTGCCAGTGGGACCAACGGCGGCCCAACGCTTGCGGACTATGACCACTTCGGCGGTTCTGTGGCGTCGCTGGGTGACCTGGATGGCGACGGCGTGATCGATTTGGCGGTCGGGGCCTACAGGGATGACACGGGAGGCAGTAATCGCGGGGCAGTCCATGTGCTGCTCATGAACGCGAATGGAACCGTGAAGAGCAGCCTGAAGATTGCCAGCGATACCAACGGCGGGCCTACGCTCGCGGACGGTGACTTCTTCGGCAACTCCGTGGCATCGCTGGGCGATCTGGACGGCGACGGCGTGAACGATCTGGCAGTGGGGGCCTACGGCGACGACACAGGTAGCTTTCAACGCGGAGCGGTCCATGTCTTCTTTCTGAATGCGAATGGCTCCGTGAAGAGCACCACAAAGATTGCCAACGACACCAACGGTGGCCCCACGCTCGGGGCGACCGGTCTCTTCGGCACTTCGGTGACGTCGTTGGGTGATCTGGACGGCGATGGTGTGACTGATCTGGCCGTCGGAGCCTACCGCGATGCCACGGGGGGCAGCGGTCGCGGAGTCGTTTATGTGCTCAACCTGAACGCGGATGGCACGGTGAACAACAGCACCAAGATTTCCAGCGGCACCAACGGTGGCCCCACGCTCGCGAATGGTGATTACTTCGGCTGGTCCGTGGCGTCACTGGGTGACTTGGACGGAGACGGCGTGACCGATCTGGCCGTCGGTGCCAGAGGCAGTGCAGGCACATTTGCCGGAGCGGTGCATGTGTTGCTTTTGAACGCGGACGGTACGGTGAAGAGCAATTTGAAATTGGCCAGCGCCACAAACGGTGCTCCCACCCTCGCGGCCGGCGACGCCTTCGGCGGTTCGGTAACGTCGCTGGGGGATCTGGACGGCGATGGTTTAATCGAGCTGGCGGTTGGGAGCTTTGGCGATGACACGGGAGGCAATTTTCGCGGGGCGGTCCATGTGCTGTTCCTGCGACAGCCCCAGCCACCGACGCCGGGATTGGGTTTCAATTTCACGGTCGTTGCCAGCGACTTGCATCCGACACTGCGTTACTTCGGCTCGCCCGATCCCGCCGACGCGCCGTTTCAAATCATCCGCTACGGCTCGGTCGTCCTGGATCGATTGACCGGGTTTCCTCTAACGCTCGCCGCCAGCGGCAATAACCCGGAAAATCTCACCATTGAATTTGGTTCGTCCGACCCGGACAACCCGGAGGAAGTCATTTCGCTCAGTTCGTTCAACAACGGACTGCAGACAGGAGTGGGCAATCAAACCTACGCTCCCAACGGATCACGGGCACCCGATGGCACTCAGACGGATATGCCGACCGTGACGCTGTTCAATTCGGGAGTCGCGGTCGCCGAAGGTGTGTGGGTGTCGCTCAGCCTGGATGTCACTCAGTCAGGGACGGTCACCTCGACGCAAAGCAGCATTCAGTTTCAGCGGGCGCTGGGGGCCGACCCAACGATCTTCAACGAAATTCTCGCCGTGACAGGGAATGGCGTGATCTCGTTCAGTTTGAATGACTTCAACTTCGGGGGACCGGTGACCGGCTTCGGCGATTCGGAGCTGTTCACATCGACCGGATCAGCCACGATCGTGCCGGTGGTCGTGATCAACAAAGCTCCCTCCTTCACGAAGGGAGCGAATCAAACAGTGCTCGAAGACGCGACTTCGCAGGAGATCAATAATTGGGCCACGGCAATCAGTGCAGGGTCTGGTGATGTCGGCCAGACGGTCAACTTCGTCGTTACGAACAACAACAACGCACTGTTCAGTTCACAACCAGCGATCTCGCCTACGGGCGTGCTGACTTATACCCCTGCGGCGAATGCCAACGGCACGGCGACGGTGACCGTCGTTCTCAAAGACAATGGCGGAACAGACGGCGGCGGCAAGGACGCCAGCGCGGCGCAGACGTTTACGATCACCGTCACCGCCGTAAATGACGCACCCAGCTTCACGCTGTCATCCACCGCGTTGACAGTCTTGGAGGACGCAGCCGCGCAGTCTCTGGCCAATTTCGCCTCGGATCGCAGTTCGGGGCCGAATGAAGCCAGCCAAACGCTCAGCTTCCTGGTCACGAACGACAATGCGGCGCTGTTCTCCGCTCAACCCGCGATTTCGGCGGCGGGCCTGTTGACCTACAAGACGGCACTGAATGCCAGCGGTATGGCGACTGTCAGCGTGCGGATCAAAGACAATGGCGGTGTCACGAACGGCGGCGTGGACACCAGCGTGGTGCAGACCTTCACGATCACCGTCACGCCGGTCAACGATGCCCCCAGCTTCAAAAAGGGAGTCGATCAAGCCACCAACGAGGATGTCGCCGTCACCGTCACAAACTGGGCCACGCTGATTGGCGCGGGAGCGACGAACGAGTCGGCGCAGATGCTCGATTTCCAAGTCACCAACGACAACAACGGACTGTTCGCCGTGCAGCCAACGATCGGGGCCAACGGTACGCTGACCTACACGCCCGCGGCGAACCGTAGCGGTATTGCGAATGTCACCGTGCGACTGCATGACAATGGTGGGATCGACAATACCGGTGTCGATCTCAGCGTCGCTCAGACTTTCAAGATCACGATCAAGCCGGTGAACGATGCGCCGATACGGACGGCCGGCACACTGCCGATCATCACCGTCGATGAAGACAGCACAAGTATCACGGCGGTGGCACTTGGATTGAACGGCCTGACCTACGCCCCGGGACCAGCCGACGCATTGGACGAAGCGGCCCAAACGCTGGCCTTCAAGATCACCGCCATCCCGAAGTTTATGACGCTCTTCAAAGAGAACGGCACGACGGCCGTCGCGGTCAACGGCACGGTGACTGCGGCCGAACTCCTCGGCTTGAAGTTCAAGACAGTGGCCAACCTGTTCGGCACCGGCGATCTAAAATTCACCGTGACCGACAGCGGCAAGGGCGTGCTTACAGAAACCGTGAGCGTCACCGTCACACCGGTCAACGATGCACCGCCGACGATCAGCAACATTCTGGACGTGACCGTAGCCGAAGACACGCCAACAGCGGCGATCAAGTTCACGGTGGATGATGTGGACGACAAGCTCGTCAGCTTGAATGGCGTGGTGGTGACGGCGACCTCCTCGAACATTGATCTGGTTCCGAACTCTCCGAACAACATCGTGCTGGGCGGCAGTCTCGGAGCGCGGACGATTCAGTTGAAGCCGGCGCTCGATCAGTCCGGAACGACGACGATCACGGTCACGGCGACCGACTCC
This sequence comes from uncultured Planctomyces sp., assembly GCA_964539995.1. Classification (GTDB taxonomy): domain Bacteria; phylum Planctomycetota; class Planctomycetia; order Planctomycetales; family Planctomycetaceae; genus SXKJ01. The sequence continues at coordinate 1,718 of CAZILR010000087.1, read as the reverse complement.
AGCGGAGCAACGGCGACGGACACGTTTGTGCTGACGGTCAACGCGGTCAACGATGCTCCGCGAGTGACCGTCGCGACGTTCAACATTCCGGAGTTCACGACGAACGACACGATCGTGGGGACGGCGACCGCCGTCGATCCGGAAGGGAATGCAGTCACATCATTCGCGATCGCCGGAGGCAACACGGGGAATGCCTTCAAGATCGACGCGGTCACCGGCGAACTCAAGGTCAATGACGCGAGTAAAATCGACTTCGAATCGCTGGCGAAGAAAGTCGGAAATGATCTCGTGGCCACGTTCACGCTGACGATCAAAGCCACTGATGCGCTCGGAGCGTTTGGCGCGAAACCCACCGAGACCGGCCCGGTCACGATCAACGTCGAGAATCAGTCGTTCGCTTTGACAGTTGCTGCGGTCGATACGGACAACACGGTGACTGTCTCGAAGGTCGGCAACAATCTGGTCGCGAAGCGTGGGCTTGTCGATGTCATCACGCCAACGTCGCTGGAGGACGTCAGCACGCTGACGATCATTGGCGGTACGGCGAAGGACACGGTGATCTTCGATGCGTCGCTCAATTCGGCCGGCAGTCCGGCCACGAAAAAGTTCACGGGCCAGATCGTCGTCAACGGTAACGGCGGTGACGACAAGCTGGACGCCAGCAAGATCAATGTGGCGACATTTGGGATCATCTTTGACGGCGGGTCAGACAACGACACGGCGCTCGGTGGATCCGGCCATGATTCGCTCACTGGTGGAGATGGCAACGATTCGCTCAGCGGCGTGGCCGGCAACGATCTGCTCACCGGCGGCCGAGGTGACGATCAACTGCTCGGCGGTGTGGGGAACGACACATACCTCTTTGCCGACACCGACCAAATCGAAACCGACACGCTCACCGAAGCCTCGAACGGCGGCACCGACGTGCTCGACTTCGGCAGCGTGACCACCAATGTCACCGCGAAACTGACCAGCGAAATCGCGCTGGCGATTCACACGAATCGCACGATCAAGACCAGCGCGACCGGCACGGCGAAGCTCGCCGGAAACTTCGAGAACGTGATCGGCGGAGCCGGCGACGACGCGATCCTCGGCAACGCCGCCGCCAACAGTTTGCTCGGCGGTTTGGGCAGCGACTCGATCATCGGCGGAGCCGGCAACGACACGCTCCGAGGCGGCGATGGCAACGACACCGTCATCGGCGGTGTCGGAAACGATCAACTCTTCGGCGACGCCGACACCGACCTCGGCCTCGGCGGCAAAGGAGGCCCCGCTCGTGGCGGCACCAGCAAGAAAGACACCGGCGACGTCCTCAACGCCTCGATCGAAACCGTCGATGAAGCCTTCGCGACCATCTTCGGGTTTGAATGACTCGACAAGCGAAGTCACCAAAACGGCTAGGGACATTGATCCCGTTTCGTTCTGGCTTTCACGAATACGAATACATCGACGACGCCGATCAAGCCGAGGTTCAAAATGAATCACGGCTGGCTAACGCCCCGGTCAGAGTGCTTTGGCTTGACGGTGCATTCCCATTTCTGAGGACAAATGGCTGACAACACCCAGCCGTTCGCGAGTCGTGTGAGCAGTGACGACAGTGTGTCGTCTTTGCGAACAACTCCCGGAAAAGTTTGGGAAAACTGTGTCAGGCCGAAGCACTTGAAATCGAGAAACTGCTTGGGTCGAGCACTTAACTCAGGAGTCGTCCGAAGTCGAAC
>CAZILR010000086.1:0-12015 GCA_964539995.1 uncultured Planctomyces sp. | reverse complement strand
GACTCTGATGTGAATCTTGGCTGTGCGATTCCATGACGTAGTCCGCGGGAGAGAGGGAAGCCACGAAGACTTTTTCCGTTGTGTCAGGGAATCATGCGCGCGAAACCGGAGTGTGCGTTCCAACTCGCCATGTTTCCAAAAAACAACACACCGTTTGCGGTGACTTCCTCGGAGCGACTGTCACCACTCGTGCGACAGGAGAGGCTGCCGCGATCGCTAGTGCCGTTGCAACCGGCAATCAGCCGTTGGACGCTGTGGGCTGAACGATGAACATTCGTCGGAGTCCAGCCCAAATGAGTAGACCACAGGCGGCACCCGTGATGTCGGCCAGCCAGTCGGCGAATTCGCACTGGCGGTTGATGCCCGGCAGCATTTGAGTCAGTTCGTCGACGACGCCGGTGAACGCCGCGAGGCTCCAGATCGCCAGCAAAGCCGGTCGCGTGACCGGCCGCAGCGTTTGCAGCCGAGTCGCCATCAAAAACGCCAAGCCGAAGTACGCGCCGAAGTGCAGCCACTTGTCGTTGCCCTCGATCGAGATCACATCTTCGGGATGCGGCAGGTGCGTGCCGGTGATCAGCGCGGTCAGGTAGATCAGCAGCAGAACCGCGCTGCCACGTCGTGCCCAATTCGAGTCGAGGAATGCCATCACGGAATGCTATCCCGCGCTCAGGAAACTGGCGACGGCGTCGATCACCGAGTCGAACGTGTCGAGGTGGTTGTCTAGCCGAGTCAGTTCGAAGACTTTTTGGCCGGTCTCGGTGAGGTTGCAAATCTTGAGATTGCCGTTGTGTTGCCGCAGTTCGTCGCGGAGGTCGAGCAGCGCTGTGAGACCGGCGCTATCGAGCGATTCAGTGCGATCCATTTGAGCAACGACACAGACTGTCCCGTTGGCGACCGGAGTCTCCAGGGCACTCATCAGTTCGCGAGCCGACTCTTCGTTGAGCTCTTCGGGCGTGTGCGCGACGAGAACTCGGCCGAAGGTTTCCGTGGTGATGGCCATGAGGGATGTTTCCTGAAGTGTCTCAGCGCAGCGAGAACTGGACGGACTCTGCCATCGCCGCGATTTCCGGATGCGAAGGATCGTGAGTCTCGACGCGGTTGCGACCTTCATCCTTGGCGCGATAGAGAGCTTTGTCCGCGAGACGAATCAGTCGTGTGGCGTTGGTCGCCGGGTTGCCAAGTTCCGCGACGCCAAAGCTGGCGGTGACGTGCATTTGAATGCCGTTGTAACTGATCGGGTGCGAGACCAACGCCGCGCGGAGCATCTCGGCCAATTCGGTGCCACGGTCCAGTGATTCACCCGGCAGCGCGCCGATGAATTCTTCGCCGCCGTACCGGCCCAGGATTGCGTGGTCGGGCATGATCGCTCGCCACCAACTGGCGACTTCTTGCAGCACTTTGTCGCCGGCTTGATGGCCGTGGTTGTCGTTGAAATCTTTGAAGCGATCGAGGTCGCTCATCACCAGAGTCAGCGGTCGGTTGTGGGCTTGTGCGTCGTCGATCAGGCGTTCCAACTCTTCGAGGAACGGTGCGTGATGCAGCAGGCCGGTCAGACCGTCTCGCCGAGCCATCTCCTGAATGGTGTGGAACAACTGCGAATTCTTCAGGCTCAGAGCACAGTGATTCGCGAGGATGTGCAGCATGCGAATGAACGTTGGACCTTCATCCTCGGCACCATCAACCGTCAAGAGACCGACGAGGTCATCTCCAACCAGCAGCGGTGCGATGGCATTGGGTAACGCTTCTCCCGACAAATCGGACAAGTCCACCTTGCCGGCCAGGACATCTCGCTGAGTCAGAATGCGACGTTGTTTCACCACCCATGAGAAGGAAGGTGGCAGCGGGGCCGCTTGGTTGAGCACGGCGTACATCGAATTGGGTGACGAAGCGGCTTCTGATTGAACCGCGTTGGTGAATCGTCCCTCGCGAGCATTCCACAGGTGCAACTCCGCATGCCGACAGCGGAGCACATCTCTCGCCGTGTCGAGAATCGAAGAGACCAGCGCGTCGAGTTTAAGCTCCGACGACAAGCGGTGTCCGATCTGCTGCATCGAGAGCAATAACATTGCGAAGTCGAACACGTCCGGATCAATTCCCGGCGCGGCCGTTGAATCGCCCAAGTCCGTCAGCACCCGCCCAAATTCCGCGTCCATTTTTGCGGACGAATCACGCGGCACATTCGATTCGCGGCTCATCCCAAAGAGGGGAATCTCGCCCGACAAACAAGTGCCTCGGTCATAGTCGTAAACCTTGCGGACCAGCTCGAACTGCTGAGTCTCCAGGTTGTGGATCTTTTGCAGACGGATGCGGCTGGAGTTACAGACGATCGCGCTGAGCATTCCCAGCGTGACTGTGCCGATCATGCTCACGATCAAGGCCAGCAACAGATTCAAGTCACCGCCGGTGGACCAGCAAACTCCCGAACTCAACAGCGCGGCGACGCCAACCATCAACGCGGTCGCTCGGTGATCGCCTCGCAGCGCCACGATTCCGACCACGATCGTCATCACCAGGAATGACCCACCTCCCGCGATCCACGGATGCAACATCGCCAACGGTGACATCGCCATCGCGATGCCGCCCAGCGTCAGCAAGTGCCGAGAGATCGAGTTTTCGGAAGGGTAATCCGACATGAATCACTCACAAGAATCAGACACCAAACCCGGATGCGACTTCAGACAGTTCGTCAGTGTGCGGCCGCTGCTTCCAACAACGAATTGGCGGCGGAGAGCAACTCGCGCGGCGAGAATGGCTTGCAGAGCACCTGCTGCACACCGCACTCGGTGCGCAATTCCTCTTCGTCCAATTCAAATCCTTTTGCCGTCAGCAAGATGGCCGGAATGTCCTTGAGGTCAGGGTGCGACCGCATGTTCTTGACGAGCCCCAAACCATCCAGGTGCGGCATCTGCAAGTCGGTAATGACCAACTCGGGCGGGTCGCGCTGGATCGACTCCCAAGCCGACTGGCCGTTGTTGTCGGTCGTCACTCGGAACCCGGCCTTCGAGAACTTCAAGGACACCGCCAACACGATGTGTGGCTCGTCATCGCAGACGTGAATGTGATGGCTCATGGACGTTTACCTTCGAGGAACAGAGATCAAGCGTTGGCGAGCGCCGCTTCCGGCTTGGCTTCGGGCTTCTTGGGGCGTTTGGAATCGTGATGTCCCAGTGGGATTCGCATCGAGAATTTCGAGCCGACGCCGACGGTCGATTCGACGTCGATGTGGCCGTTGTGCAGGTCTTCGGCGATTGACTGCACGAACGCCAAACCGAGTCCCGTCCCTTTGGCGGCGTGCTGATGTTCAGGGACTCGATAAAAGCGGTCGAAGATTTTGGGCAGCGATTCGGGCGGAATGCCGTAGCCGGTGTCCTCGACCGCGATGATCGCTTCCAGTTCCTCCATGTGGCTGCGGAGCGTGATGCGGCCGTTCTCTGGCGTGTACTTCACCGCGTTCGACAGCAAGTTGATGATCGCTTGGCCGAGCAAATCGCGATCGACATGCACTGGCAGGTAAAGCTGGCTGAGGTCGGTGACGAACTGTTGTCCCTTTTCCTCGGCGAGCGGCCGGACGACTTCAGCGGCTCGTTGAATGACGTCGTTCAAGTCGCAGTCTTCGCGCGACACTTTGACCGCACCGGATTCGATGCGAGCCAAATTCAGCAGATTGCCGACCAATCGATTCAGCCGCTCGACTTGGAAGTCGATCTTCTCGAACATCTCTTTCTGCTCGTCTGGTTCGGAAATGTCGCCGTCGATGAGCATTTCCAAAAACGCCCGGATGCTGGCCATCGGCGTCTTAAATTCGTGAGCGACCGAGGAGACGAACTCGGCATGCCGCGCCTTGGCCGACTTTTCTTCGCGGACATCCGTCAGCACCGCCAGCGTGCCGAGCAATTCGTTCTGGTCATCGAACAGCGCCGTCACCGTCGTCCGAAATGGGACCGGCTGCTGATTGACCGTGAAGTTCAACTCCGCCGTGCGGCGTGGAGCTGCAATCGCTCGCGTGCGTGTGTCGTGGACAAGCTGTTGAAACGCGACGAGCTTCGACAAGTCGCCGAACGTCCCGGACGGACTGACCGAATCGGCCTCGACGATGCCCAACTGCCTCGCCGCTGCGTTGGCGAACAAGACATGGTCGCGGGTGTCGCACAGCACGACCGGCTGATCAATCGAACGCAACGCCGCATCGAACCGCCGAGATTGCTTTTTCTGGAGCTTGCCGGAGATTTCGAGTTCGCCCTTGGTCATGCTGAGTCGTTGCAATTCCGATTCGTACTGCCGCAACAGCGTGACCGCCGCCTGAGTCACCTCGCCGAAGATGCCTCCCGGATTGCCAGTGCCGGAAAGTTCCGGATGCCGCAGCCGAGCTTTGGCCTCTTGCTGTCCGCGATGCACCCAGGCCGCCGTCAGAAAGCTGCCAGCCACCGCCGACACCGCGACACACGACGGGATCAGCAATCCGGGCGACACGATCGCCGACAACACGACGCCAACACCTCCAGCGCTCAACGCTGGCCAGCCGGCACTCCACAGGCTATGACGATCCCAGTTCATTCGGCACGATTCCTACGATTGACACAATCGGCGCAGCGGTGCTCCACCGTGGCCGTCCAAACGTAGGTCACGTTCCGGAATCTGTCCAAAAACCAATCGCCAATTGGCGAAACTCGCGATCAGTGATGATCAGGAACTTTGCGATGCTGGAACTTCGCGGACGAAGTTATGTGAACGGCGAACCGATCTGTGTGACGGTCGAAGGCGAACGCATCGCGCGCGTTGAGCCTGCCTGGCCAGAGGGGGATGCCGCCTCTTGGCCTTGGATCGCGCCGGGGCTGTTCGACTTGCAGATCAACGGCCACAAAGGGGTCTGGTTCTGCGATCCGAAGCTGACGGCCGAGCAAGTGCTGACCGTCTTGGAGGCACACTTCGCGTTCGGGATCACTCGGCTGTGTCCGACGCTGATCACCGCCAGCTTTGAGGCGCTCGCCGCCGGCGTGAAGGCGATCCGGCAAGCGTGCGAGTCAACGCCCTGGGCCGACAAGATGGTCTCCGGCATTCATCTGGAAGGACCGCACATCTCTCCGGAAGACGGTCCACGCGGCGCGCATCCGTTGTCGCAAGTGCGGCCCGCGAATTGGGACGAGTTCCACCGCTTGCAGGAGATCTCCGGCAAGCGCATCCGACTCGTGACGCTCGCTCCAGAGACCGGCAATGCGGTCGAGTTCATTCACCAAGCGGTCGCCTCCGGCGTGACCGTTTCGATTGGTCACACCGGAGCGACGCCGGAACAAGTCACCGCCGCGATCGACGCCGGAGCGACTCTGAGCACGCATCTGGGCAACGGTTCGCACGGGATGATCCGCCGGCACCCGAATTACATCTGGGAACAACTCGGCGACAAGCGGTTGTTCGCCTGCGTCATCACCGACGGGCATCACCTGCCGGCCAGCGTGATCCGCTCGGTCGTGCGAGCCAAATCGACGCTGCACACGATCATCACCTGCGACTCGGCCGGCTTGGCGGGCTGTCCGCCGGGTCGTTACCAGATCGAATCGGGCGAAGTCGAAATCCTGCCGGAAGGCAAAATCGTCGTGGCCGCGAACCCGCAGTATTTGGCGGGATCGGCTCAATTGACCGACGCCTGCGTCGCGTATGCCATTCGAGCCACCGGCCTTTCGCTGCACGACGTCTGGAACATGGCCAGCCGGAACACCGCGCGAGCTTTGAAGATGGAGGAACATCGTCTGGCTCGCGGCTCACGAGCGGATCTCGTTCTCTTCGACTGGCGCGGCCCGGATGACGAAATCCACGTCCGAGCCACCGTCGCGGCCGGAGCGTTGCGGTACGGAAATGCGTGACGCTTGTTGTGGCGCGGAAGCTGACGATTAGACGTTCACTGGCGGATTCCCGCAGTCACGGACCGTGATCTGACGAGTACTTGCAGACGGTCGAGCGTCTGCTCGTGGAGTTCCTCAGAAGTTCGTTCGCCGGCGTGATGGCTGCTTGCGTCCACTTTCAGACGGGCCTAGCATCTTTCCCCCACGGTGACTGAGTCGGAAGATCATGCCGTGCCCCCTGTGACTGCCTCCCTAGTCCTTGAGCGAGTGGGATCTCCCAACGCTCGCAACGTCAACGGTCGGCTGATGTCCTTTCAGACCCTCGATGAGTTGCGTCGCGTATTGGTTGAGTTGGAGTTGGTCTCGCCTGATCAACTGGCAACTGCGGTGGAAGAAGCCGCGAGCGTCTCGCGACAGCCCGGCCCGCTGTTGGATTTGCTCGAACGCCAAGGAGCGCTAACGACCTACCAGTTGAGCAAGCTCCACAAAGGGGAAACCGACGGCCTGATCCTCGGCCGGTACAAGTTGCTGTATCGCAATGCGTCGGGGAGTTTCGCTCGCGTTTTCCGTGCGTGCTCGTTGGACGACGGCAAAATGATCGGTCTGAAAGTGCTCCGGCAGCGATGGGCGAGTGATCCGAATTACGTCAAGCAATTCCACCGCGAGGCGGAGATTTGCCAGCGGTTGCGGCACAAGAACATCGTGCCGATTTTCGATGTCGGCGAAGACCGCGGCGAACACTTTTTGACGATGGAATTCGTTGAAGGGGGCAACCTCCGCGAGTTCTTGAAAATTCGCGGCCAATGCACGCCGCTCGAATCCGCCCAAGCCTTGCTCGACATGGCCGAGGGGCTGGAATACGCCCTCTCGAAAGGGATGACGCATCGCGACTTCAAATTGACCAACGAGCTCATGAGCAGCGACCGCGTCGCCAAGTTGGTGGATTTTGGTCTGGCGAGCCTCAATTCGACCGAGAGCGGCACGGACGAAGGCAACCTGCGAGCACTCGAATACGCGACGCTCGAAAAGGGAACCGGCGCTCCGGACGACGATCCGCGCAGCGACTTGTACTTCCTGGGAGGTGTTGTCTACGAATTGCTCACCGGTTCGGCCCCATACCCGGCAACGAAAGATCGCAGCGAACGCAAACAACTCAGCCGCTACACGAATGTCCGGCCGATCCGCTCGATCGCACCACAAGTTCCCGCCGTGCTCGGCGAAATTGTGGACCACCTGATGCGGGTCAATCCGAACGAACGATTCCAATCCGCCACCGAAGTGGTCCACGCCACTCGCAAAGCCTTCAAGGAACTCGGCGGCACACCGCGCGGCGACACCAACAGCGGCGGCCCGAGGACAATCCTGTGCATCGAAACGCGGCCCAAGCATCAAGACTTGCTGCGAGACTATCTGACCAAACTCGGCTTCCGCGTGCTGATGATGACCGACCTGCAGCGCGGGATGACTCGCCTGCGAAACAATCCCACCGACGCCGTGTTGCTGATGGCGGACTCGGTTTCGGAAGGCTTGTCCGCCGGCCTGCAAGATTTCATCCGTTGGAAGAAGTCATCCAGCACGGCGATGGTGGTCGTCTTGGCTCAAAGTCAGCAGGGCTGGAAAAACATGCTGGAAGACGCCGGTTCGACGCGGGTTTTGGTCCAGTCGATCCAACTGCGCGATGTTCGCCGGGAACTGGAATCATTGCTGGGCGTCAAGTCTGAATGAGTGGCCGAGCACGCCTCACCGGTGGTGAGTCTCACCCATACGGGCGAGGTGTCCTCATTTTGGTCAGCGTGCCTTGACCCATCGGGACGCCGACCGCTATATCGTTCGCCCTCATAACTTGCGGGAGTAGCTCAGTGGTAGAGCACCACGTTGCCAACGTGGTTGTCGCGGGTTCGATCCCCGTCTCCCGCTCTTCCCGAACTGGGCTGCTGACGGTCCAGTTTTTTTGTTGGCGGGCCTCGCCCGCGCCTGGAGCCAGTTGAGCAGCCGCTCCGGCTCCTTTGGAGGAATCACCTCGTGAGTACCGTTGCCGAACAAGAACCGACCACCGCCGAAGTCCCGGCCACCGAATCGCAGCCAGAGGCCGCTCCGGCTTGGCGCATGACCTTGGGCGTCGATGTCAAAGACATCGGCCCCTGCAAAAAGCACGTCAAAGTGAAGGTGCCGCAGGGCGACATCGCGTACATCCGCAACTTCGTGCTCGATGAAATGAAGTCCAAGGCTGCCGTGCCGGGTTTCCGTCCAGGCAAGGCTCCGAAGGACATCATCGCCAAACGATTTGGCCGCGAACTCAACGACGAAATCAAGCAGAAGGTGCTCATCGGCAGCCTCGAACAGCTCTCGCAAGACACGAATATCGAGCCAATCAACGAGCCGGACCTCGACGTCGAAAACCTGACGATCCCGGACGTCGGTGATTTTGAATACGAATTCCAAGTCGAGGTGCGTCCCGCGTTCGATCTCCCCGCCTACGACCAAATCACGATCAAACGGCCGGTTCGTGAGACCGGTGAAGCCGATGTCAACGAGGCTCAGCAGCGCTTCCTCGAACAATATGCCGAACTCGTCCCCTCGGACGGTGCCGTCGAACCGGGTGACAGCGTCAAGATCTGTGCCTCGTTCAACTACAACGGTGGCACGTTGCAGGACCATGCTCACTTCACGGCTCGCGTCCGCTCGACCTTGCGATTTGAAGACGGCGAAATTGCCGACTTCGACAAGCTGCTGACGGGTGCGAAAGCCGGCGACTCGCGCGAGGCGGTCATCACGATCTCGAAAGAAGCCGAAAACGTCGCCATGCGTGGCGAAAAAGTTCAGGCCACCTTCAAGATCGAAGAAGTTCAACGAGTCAAATTGCCGGAACTGAACCGAGCATTGTTCCAGCGCGTCGGCGTCGAAACGCTCGACGAACTGCGCATCGAGATTGAGCAAGCTCTGCAACGGCAGACTCAGTACGACCAACGGCAAGCGGTCCGCAAGCAAGTGCTCGACAAGATCACCGCGTCGGCCACTTGGGAATTGCCCGAAGACCTCGTGCTCAAGCAAGTCGAGAACGCGATGTACCGCGAAGTCCTCGAGATGCAGCAAGCCGGCTACACCGAGCAGGAAATCCGCGTCCGCGAGAACGAACTGCGGCAGCACCAAGTCTCGATGACCAGACGAGCAATGAAGGAACACTTCATCCTCGACAAGATCGCCACGCAGGAAAACATCGACGTCTCCGAGTACGACATCGAAGCCGAACTGCACTACATGGCGATGTCTCGCGGCGAAAATGTCCGCCGCCTGCGTGCCCGCATGGTGAAGTCCGGCGTCATCGAAAACCTCGAAGCCCAAATCCGCGAACGCAAAGCGGTCGATGTGATCCTCTCGAAGGCCGTCTTTGAAGACGTCCCGATGGAGAACAGCAGCACGCTGAACGTCGAGGCGGTCGAACTCGAAATCTGCCACAACCCCGACGAACCCGTCGGTCCGAAAGCCTAACTCGTGGGCAGGTTTTCAACCTGCCCGCCCAAGACAGGCAGGTTGAAAAGCTGCCCCACGAAAGAGCACGCGACCCCTCGCGTGCTCTTCTCATTTCCACCGCGAGCGACCGCATGGACTTCGCATCCGACGACCATCCGCTGCAACCCCACGACCGCTGGATGCGAGCTGCGATCCAACTCGCTCGCCAAGCCTTCGACGAAGGCGAAGTCCCGATTGGCTCAGTCATCGTCCACAACGACCGCATCATCGGCGAAGGTTACAACCAGCGCGAATCACTCAAAGACCCGACCGCGCACGCCGAGATGATCGCCATCACGCAGGCTGCCAATTCGCTCGAATCCTGGCGACTGCTGGACTGCACGATCTACGTCACGCTGGAACCCTGCCCCATGTGCGCCGGAGCCATCGTGCTGGCTCGCATCCCCACGGTGATTTACGGCACGACCGATCCGAAGGCTGGAGCGTGTCACTCGCTGTTTCAAATCACCGAGGACTCACGGCTGAACCACCGAGCCACCGTGCTCGGCGGCGTCCTGCAACAGGAGTGCAAGGGCTTGCTGCAAGAGTTCTTCGCCCAGCAACGGGCTTTGGGCAAGAAGTAGCCCTGTCGCTCCGCGACAGGAAAGCCGGGCGCGCGTTGCGGCTCGGAGGGTGGCCAAGAGTCGGCGACACAGTTGACGTCGAGCGACGTTCGGCTGTCCTGTCGCGGAGCGACAGGGCTACGGTGGCGGAGTCGCCCCACGACGTATCACACCGCGCGACGTCGCGGGATCAGCCCAACCACCAGGAACAGCCCACACGCGGCCGAACACGTCCCGGCAAACCAATCGCCGGATGCAACGTACCAACTGCGTCGATTGTCGAGCGGCACGGTGTCGATGATCGCCGCGTTCATCGACTTCCGCCAACGCCCGGTCGCCGGATCTGTCAGTGTCGAGCGTACCGGATCAAACATTGACAGCGGCACTCGGCGATCCGAGCGTTCGTGCTTGGTTTGCTGGAGTTGCTCTCGCTGTTTGGTCCACGTTGCATCACCGTCGATCAAGGTCTCTGGCTCGCGGATTACGCCATCGCCGTCAATGACCGCCGAGATGCCGGTGTTGACCGCTCGGACTAGCGGAGTGCGACACTCCACCGCGCGAAACGCCGCGGTGATGAGATGCTGATTCAACTCGCTGCTGCCGTGAAACCAGCCATCATTCGTCAGGTTCAGCAGGCAATCGAGTCGCTTCTTGGTGCTGGTTCCGCGTACGACATCGCGAACGAGGTGCGGCACGGTGTCCTCAAAGCAAATGATCGGAGCGACCTGCCACGAACCACAGCGGAACGCTGCGGGACTCGCGCCCGCCGTGATGCCAAAATCCTCTGGCAGGGGCGAGAACGCTTGCAGCCACGGAAGCGACTCCTTCAGTGGAACGTACTCGCCGAAGATGACGCGATGCAGCTTGTCGTAGGTATCCGCGACGCCGCGATCGGGCGTCACGAAGGCGGCCGAGTTGAAGTGCTTCAGCCCCTGCTCGTTCACGCTGAAACGATCCAAGCCGATGACCAGGTTCGCTCCAGTCCTTTGTGACAAGTTTTGCAGCCACCGTCGAGCTTCACTGTCACGCCATTGCTCCGGTCGAAACATTGGAGCGAGTCGTCGCAGATCGTTCTCGGACAAGTTTGGATCGGCCTCGAACAACGGCCAACGAAGCATGGTCTCAGGCCAAATTATCAAGTCCGGCTTGTACGGCACCGAGAACCCCGTCAGCACACTGTGCATGTTGAGAATCTCGTTGAACTCCGCCGGATCGTGTTTCACCGACGACTCGAAGTTGCCTTGGATCAATGCCACTCGCGGCCCGGCCGTGAACTCAGCTTGGCTGCGTCGGACGTAGCCGTATCCCAGTACCGTCGCCATCACGAGCAATCCCACCGCGACAGAGACCAGTTGCCGACGGAACAAACCTCGCGAATTGGCAGGCGATGTTTCGTCCGCGACGGTCGGCGGTGGCAGATGACGCAACTCGGCCGGAAGTTGAATCGGAGTGACCAGTCGCAGACGACTCAGCAAAGACTGCGGAACCAAACCAGCGAGTACCGCGTTGCTCATCGCGACCACGGCACTGACGCCGTACGCGCCGAGCAAATCCGAAATCTGAATCAGCTCGATCCAGCGATACTGCGAATGCCCCAATTGATACCACGCGAAACCAGTCATCAGATGTGCTCGGCAGAACTCCAGGCCGGTCCAGACCAACGGCACAGCGGCAACCATCGGCAATCCACAGCGATGCACGGCCGCGCGCGATAGCCCGACGAAGGCCCACCAATACGCGGCGAGATAAAACGCCAGCGCGAACCACGCGACGTACATCGACTCATGCCCCAGTCGCAGCCATTGCAGAGTCGGCAACCAGAACAGCAACCCACCGGTCCACGTCGTGAGCCACAGTTTTCGCGGCGCTCGTTCAAGTTGGATCAACACGCACAGCGGAACCATCGCAACCCACGCCAGTGGCGACCAATCCAGCGGCGTGAAACTGGCAAACAACAACACGGCCGAGACACCGCTCAGGATCAACCCGCCCAACGCCGGAGCCGGCTGCGATCGCGCGGCCGCGATGATGTCCTTCACCGACGGCTCTGAGCGCCGTGCGATGCGGGAATTCGAGGCTGGTCCGCTTGCATCCGACACGATCTT
>CAZILR010000085.1:8082-12151 GCA_964539995.1 uncultured Planctomyces sp. | reverse complement strand
TCGGCGGCTTGAATCGCAAGACGCTGCCATTCGGCGGCGGAGAGCGCGACGTGCGGGACTCGCAGCGACGCAACCAGGAACTCGCCGTAGTGGCGGTGCAGGTGCAGCCAGTCGTTAGCGATGGTCGATAGCTCGCAATCGGCGAAGTGCGACACTCGGCAGGTTCCCGGAAAGAATGACAGATGCCGCGCGAAGCAGGCGACTTCGTGAGAATCACATTCCGGACGGTGGCTGGTGTCGCGATGCACCACGAACGTGAACCAGCCGTTGGGACGCAGATGCTGCAAGAGTTTGGCAGTCGCCAGGAAACTCGCGGGACAGAAGAGATTGCCGTCGTAGGTCGTCAGGTGCCGGACGACAATCAGGTCGTGTGGTTCGTCGTTGCCGATATGCTCCAGCGACTCCTCGGGTGGGGACAAAACCAACTGGAAGTCGGATCGCGGTTCATGCTCGGCCGCCCAGGAGACGTTCTCCGGAGACTCGTCGAGTCCGCTGGCCTCCATTCCCAAATCGTCGAAGAAGTGAACCAGTTCACCGTGGCCGCAACCGACCACGAGCACTCGCGAGCCCATGCCGACTTGGTGCGCGAACAGCAAATGCCGCACGACCGCACGCGGCAACGGCGCGGTTGAAACCGCCGAACCCAAAAGACGAGTCCAACTCATGAGGGCCTTCCTGCCAACCGCGAGGCAGGCTTCGTACCTGCCGGGATCAAAGACGAAATGATCGTGAAGAGATGCTGCGCCGAGATTTCCGTACTGTGAGTGAGTTGTAGTCGTGCCTCAAAGAATCGGTCAATTGGGATCAGAGATCAGTAGGCAGTAGACAGAAAGCGGAAGGCAGCAGCGAGCAGAGTGCGAAACGAGAACCACAAGCTTCCTGCCTTCTGCCCGCCGCCTTCTGCCTTCGTGGTCCGGTCGCACCGGCTGTGATGGTGGTGCTTGGAGTGCTCAACCGCGCGGGGATGCCTGCGATGACTGTTATCGCGGAAGGCTCGGTCGTCGGGGATTCTCACGTTGTGAGCGTCGTCGGGGGCGTCCCGCTTCTGAGCAAGTTCCGGTTGCGATTGTGCCGTTTTGAGGGGAGACGGCGCGAATGTCGGTCTGCTCGGTTCTCGCGAACGAGCCTCCGGCACCTGGGACACGGATTGTCGCTGAATGCACGGGTCTGCCTGAGGTGGCGGACGTGCCTGAAAGAATGGCGAGCCGGCGGGCGTCAGCCCCCGGACATTGCCGGCACTCAGGTTCGTCCGGGGGCTGACGCCTCCCGGCTCGCCAAGATCACATTTCAAGGAACAATCCATGTCGTTGACATCCTGGCTGCAATCGTTGCAAACGTCACTCCTGAGCGGCCGGCCCAAGAGCCGTAGCTACAAGCTGCCAGCTTGTGGCCGTTTGACGGCCCGACGGCCGTCCGGTCGGTCGGCAAGCTGGCAGCTTGCCGCTACGGAAGAGCTGGAACCACGAGCGTTGCTGACGGTCTCGGCCTTGATGATCGGCAGCGAGCTGAACGTCTTCACGGACGGGGCTGACTCGATCGCCATCCGAGCCAATGCGGGTGGACTGGTTGAAATTCTCGCCAACGGCGCGGTGCTGACGACGGCTCCGACGCCTGCGGCCTCGGCCGTCACGGCGATCGTGGTCACGGGCAGCGATGCAGACAACGTCCTCGACTTGAGCGGCGTGACTGCGGCGCAGTTCACCGCGCTGACGAGCCTCTCGGCGGACGGCGGCGACGGAAACGACTCGATCACCGGCTCGGATGACTTTGCCGACAGCATGGTGGGGGGCAATGGCCGTGACACGCTCAACGGTCAAGGGGGCAACGACACGCTGAGCGGCGGTGACGGAGCGGATGCGATCACTGGTGGTCTCGGCAACGACAGCATCCTCGGCGGCAACAACGCCGACACGATCACCGGCGACGCGGGTAACGACACGCTCGAAGGTGGCGACGGAGCCGATTCGCTCAACGCCGGCGACGACAACGACAGCGTCCTGGGAGGCAACGGAGCCGACAGCATCGACGGCGGCCTCGGCGACGACACGATCAACTCCGACGGCGGCAACGACACCGTCAACGGCAATGCCGGCAACGATTCGATCCTCGGTGGAGCCGACCGCGACTCGCTGCTCGGCGGCGATGGCAATGACACGATCAACGCTCAAGCCGGCAACGACACGGTCAACGGCGAAGCGGGGAACGACAATCTGTCTGGTGGGGACGGCAATGACCTCGTTGATGGTGGCGATGGTGATGACACCGTCAATGGGCAGGTGGGCAACGACACGATAGCCGGAGGAGCCGGCAGCGATTCGATTCTCGGCGGCGCGGGGAACGATGAGTTGCACGACGACTTCTTCAACGATGGCAACAGCTTCACGGGCCGCGACACGCTGCTCGGTCAAGCGGGCAACGATACGCTCATCACTCGTGGAGGACCGGATTCGTTGGATGGCGGCGCGGGGGATGATCTGCTTGACGGGCGACCGGCGGCTCAGGTCTCTGTTGGTGACGCACGAGTGACAGAAGGGGATACCGGCACCACGACGATCAGCTTCACAATCTCGCTGTCGATGCCGTCGCAGTACCCGATTACCGTGACCTACTTCACGACGGCGGGGACTGCGACATCCGGTGTGGATTACGTCGATATTCCCGCCAGCAGCAACGCGAGTGTCACGATTCCGGCAGGCAGTGCCAGTACGACGGTTTCTGTCACAGTGATCAATGACATCGCTGACGAGGCCGTCGAAGAGAACTTCTTTTTGAACATCGCGGTCCCGTCGATTCCGGGAATTGTGATTGACCCCCTCGGCGATGGACGGATCGTGGACAATGACCCGACTCCGCTCGCTCCGCCGTTGGATATCTTCTTCCTGACCGACGACCGGTTGAGTATCCAGGCCGCTTTGCCAGCTTTACGAGCGGAATTTCCTGTCGTCATTTCCACGTTGGAGGCCGCTTTGCCTGGCGTGAGCATGGCGTTCGGGGCCGGTCGCTTTGAGGCATACGCCGCCGGTACGGCGGGACCACAGAATAACAACCGAATTGGTCGGCCATTCATCCTCAACCAACCAATCATCACAACGGATACGCTTCAATTCGATGAAGCCATCAATGCCGCCTTCGTCAGAGGCAATCGTGGAGTTGGTGATGGAAATTCCGTGATGATTGAGGCGCTGCATCAAGTCGCGACTGGGGTGGGATTCGATGGAAACTTCGACGGCGACACAACCGACAGCAGCATCGGAAGCCTCTACAACCAGCAAATCACACGATTTTCAGAAGGGGACGTCCCGGTCTTTGATCCGACGGCACAAGACCTCACCGGTGATCCGAATGGTCCGATCCTGCCGGCCTCAGGAACCCTTGGTGGTGTGGGATTTCGTCCAGGGACTTTCAAAATCGTGTTCGTCGTCGAAGACCGAGGAACTCGCTATCGAGCCGACAATGTCGATCCTTATGTGGGATTCGGTGGCGTGACTGTTCCAGCAAGTGCTATTCAAAGGAATGGAAGTACTCAACTTGGTAATGGTGGCGGAAATGTCCCTGCCGCAGGCGCTCAGATTCAAGCGACGATTAACGAATTGGTGGCGTTGGGTGTCCATGTTGTTGGGTTGGGAGTTGATGGCGGCGGCGGCCTTGTCCCGACCGATCCCACGAGCGCGCCTCGTTCGCTGTTGGAGGGACTGTCTCGGCTCACGGATGGGATCAACAATTCGACGAGCAATCTGGATAGCCAAATTCCGGGCGACCCAATTGCTCCAGGCGACCCGCTGTACTTTGTCATCCAACCGGATTCCGGAGTGCAATTTGCGAATGCGATTGTGACCGCAATCACCGCGCTTGTTGGGCAGCCACCACCAGCGCCGCCGGCTCCTCCTCCGCCAACTCCACCTGACAATGGCCCGCAGGAGGACACATTGATTGGCGGTGATGGCAACGACACCTTTTTGGCGGGAGATTCCAACGACGTCATCAACGGCGGTAGCGGCGCGGACTCGATCGACGCCGGAGCTGGCAACGACAGCGTGCTTGGTGGTTCTGGCAATGACACGATCAACGG
>CAZILR010000085.1:4743-7982 GCA_964539995.1 uncultured Planctomyces sp. | reverse complement strand
GTGGTCATCAACGGGAATGGCGGCGATGACTCGATCACGGTGGGATCGGTGAATCTCGCGTCGGGAGTGGTGCTGACGGTCAATGGTGGTGACGGGAGCGACACGCTCAGCGCGGTGGGGGCGTTGCTCGGAGCGACTCGGCTGCGGATCAATGGGGACGCGGGGAATGATTCGCTCACCGGCAGCGCGAACAACGACACGCTCGATGGCGGCGATGGCGATGACTTGCTGAGCGGCGGGTTGGGGAATGATTCGCAGTTCGGCGGACTCGGCAATGACGTGCTGAATGGCAACGAGGGGAACGACTCGCTGAATGGCGGAGACGGCGACGACGTGTTGCGAGGCAACGCGGGCAACGACGCGATCACTGGCGGCGAGGGGAACGACAGCGTGCTCGGAGGCGATGGGGCCGACACGGTGGCGGGGGACGCAGGCGAAGACACGCTCGGCGGCGATGCCGGCAACGATTCGCTCAGCGGTGGCACGGGAGCCGACACGCTGAACGGCGGCGATGGCGCGGACACACTCGATGGCGGCACGCTCGGCGATTCGCTGAGCGGCGGAGCCGGGGACGATCTCGTGCGTGGTGGTGACGGCGACGACACGCTCGATGGCGGTGATGGCAACGATTCGCTGATCGGTGGCGACGGCGACGATCTGTTGCTCGGCGGTGCGGGGAACGACGGGATCAACGCCGGTCACGGCAACGACACGCTCAGTGGCCAAGCAGGTAAAGACACGTTGCTGGGGTCCGATGGGGCCGACGTGCTGCTCGGCGGAGCGGACACCGACACGCTGCTCGGCGGCGACGGCGACGACACGCTCAACGGACAAGGCGGCCAAGATTTGCTGGCCGGCAACGAAGGAGTGGACACGCTCAACGACGCAAGCGCGGTCATTGATGAGGCGTTTGTCCTGTCCGCGAGCGTGCTGACGGCGTTGGAGGCATGACAAGGTGAAGGGGTGACTTGGTGACAAGGTGAAGGATGCGGCGGTGTCACGTCACCTTGTCATCCCCTCACCTTGTCATCCCCTCAATTCCGCCTGGGTCATCGCGTTGCGAGCTTTCGAGCACCCCGCCGGACCACCGCTGCGCCCAACTTGCCGGGGTGGGGGGCCGCTCCTAAGATACGCCCCCTTTCGCGGCCGGAATTGTGAGCGGAACGCCTTGTGTGGCTTAGGGTCAGAGCGTTCCGAGACGACGTCGGCGAGTGGCATTCTCTTGGGAACCGACATGGATTTTTTGCGAACCGTCAGTCTCTTGGCCGAAGGCGAAGGAGCCGCACAGCAACAGGCACCGGGACTCGGCTCGATGATGCTGCCGATGGTGCTGATCGTCTTCGTGTGGTACTTCCTGATTCTGCGACCGCAGGGACGCGAACGGAAGCAACGCGAACTGCAACTTTCTCAACTGAAACGCAACGACCGAGTCGTGACATACTCCGGGATCATCGGCACGATCACTGGCTTTTCGGACGACAACAAGGAAGTGACTCTGCGAGTGGACGACAACGTCAAGCTGCGATTTCTGCGGAGCGCGATCCAAGGTCCGCTGGCGGAAACGCCGGCGGCGGACGCGAGCAAACCGGCCAGCAGCTAACGAGAAAACGAATCGGACTTTGTGGTGCGGGCGAATCGCCTGCACCGGCACGAGCGAGTCGCTTGTGCGATCACGAACAGTGCAGGCGAGACGCCCGCACCACAAGACTTTCGGGAAACAGACTCGATGAATGATTTTTCGATGGGACTGTCACTGTTGGCGGCTGCCGCCGACAAAGCCGCCGGGCCTCAAATTGAAGGAGACGTCATCGGCATGCGGTTGCTGATGCTGGCGGCTCTGTGCGTGCTGCCGTACCTCGTCGGAGCATTTCTCGCCCGCGCGCTGCGGTTGAAGGAGTTCTCGAACCGCATCGGGACCGTGCTGTTCGCGGTCACGCTGGGATTGGCTCCGTTCGCCTACCACGTCATCCAGGCCGGCGACATTGGCGCTTGGAAAAATGCGCTTCGCTGGGGCATCGATCTCGCGGGTGGCACGAACTTGATCTATCAGGTCGAAACCGAAAAGGCCGCGGAGGAAGGGAAAGATATTCCCAGAGCGGTCGATCAGACGGTCAGCACGGTCGCCAAACGCCTCAATCCTTCGGGCACGGAAGAGATCACGACCCGAAAGGTAGGCCAGGACCGCATCGAGATCATCATTCCCGGTGCGGATCAAAGTATCGTGGCGGAGAAGAAAGCCGCGATGACTCGGCTGGGCAGCTTGGAGTTTGGCATCGTTGCCAATCAAGAAGACCACCGCAGTCCGATCGCGGCCGCGCGTCGGCTTCCCGACGATCAAGACAACTATTTGGAAGACAAACAGATCGTTGCCGTTTGGCGCGAAGTGGCTGAGAAAGGGGACGTGCCGTCCACTGCGGCGACTCGCTTGGTGACTCGCAAGAACCAAAAAGGGGAAGACAAAACCGTCACGCAAGTGCTCATCATGCAGGAACCGGAAGAGGACAGCGTCACGGGTGACTTCCTCCGCCGTGCATCAACCGGGATGGCCGAAGATGCTTCGGCGTGCGTCAACTTTTCGTTCGACACGGAAGGAGCGATGCGCTTCTTCCGGTTGACCGACCGCAACAAGCCAACGACCGACGGCCGCAAGCGTCAATTGGCGATCATCCTCGACGGCCAAGTCCATTCGGCTCCCAACTTGAACGGCGCGATTCGTGACAGCGGTCAGATCACCGGCAACTTTTCTCCCGAGGAATTGAAAAAGTTGGTCGATGTGCTGAACGCCGGCGCGTTGCAACTGCCGATCAATCCGACCCCCATCAGCGAATTCTCGATCAGCCCCTTGCTGGGAGCGGACGTGCAACACAAAGGAATTTTGGCGTTGTGGGTTTCGTCCGTGGCTGTGTTTCTCTTCATGGCGATTTACTATCGGTTTAGTGGGTTGGTCGCGGACATCTCACTGTTGCTCAACCTCGTGCTCACGCTGGGCGTGATGGTGATTTGCAACGCGACGTTCACGCTCCCCGGACTGGCCGGCATGGTGCTGGGGCTGGGCATGTCGGTCGATGCGAACGTGTTGATCTATGAACGCATGCGTGAAGAAATGGAACGGGGCAGCAGCCTGCGGATGGAAATTCAGAACGGCTTCAGCAAAGCCTTTTCCGCGATTTGGGACTCAAACGTCACCACGCTGATTGCCGCCGTCGTGCTCTACATGATCGGCACGGATCAGATCAAAG
>CAZILR010000085.1:0-4733 GCA_964539995.1 uncultured Planctomyces sp. | reverse complement strand
AAAGGCTTCGCGGTGACGCTCTTCATCGGCATCTGCATGAGCAACTTCTCGGCCCTGTACTTCGGGCACCTGGTCTTCGACATCGCCGAACGCAAGCGTTGGATCACGAAGCTGAACATGATGAAGGTCATCGGCGTGCCGAAGTTTGACTTCATCGGCAAGCTGAAAGCGGCAGTCACTTTTTCCGTCAGTTTCATTGTGCTTGGCTTGGCGCTGCTTTTGGCTCGCGGTACCGACAGCTTGGACATCGACCTTAGCGGTGGTTCGAGCGTGACGTTCCAATTCGTGAAGGACCAACAGATCGACGACGTGCGAGGTAAGTTGCAAAAGACCTTCGACTCGATGTCCTTGGAACGACTCGCATTGGCGGGTGAGTCAACGACCGGCGAACGCGGCATGCAGTTCCGGCTCCGCACGAAAGAGCAGAACTTCGAGAAAATTCGTAGCGGCATCGCCTCGACTTTTTCCGATCCGAATTACGAGTTGAAGAAGGTGACGGTCGGCTTCACGCCTCCCGCGAAGGGAGCTGCCAAGACGACGTCGCTACGAGTGCCGGACGCTCGAATCCTCGGCGGTGCTGGGCAAGACGAAGTGAAAGCCGAGTCTTCCGAGAAGAAGGAAGCCAAATCCGAGGAAGCCAAGAAGCCTGCTTCTGGCGACGAGCCGAAGGCGACTGAGAAACCCACCGAAAAAGCTTCCGAGGACAAACCCGCCGCGAAATCGGATGAGAAGCCCGCCGAAGAAGACAAAGCTGCGGAGAAGTCCGAGAAGAAGCCAGAGACACCCGCCACGACAAAGTCCGGCGATGATGCTCCGAAATCGAATGACTTGTCGGCCAGTGAATTGGACAGCGCCGCTCCGATTGATCCCTTCGCCGATGCGACGCAAACCGAGCTGACGTTCAGCAGCGAAATCTCGACCTCGACCGCAGCGGATTACTTGCTGAGCGAACTCCGCAAGCTCAATAAAGCCTACGCGGACACTAACCCGAACGCCTTGTTCCGCATCACCGGCACGGCCGGCTCCGGCAAGACGGCGGCCGAGAACAAGGCCAAGACCTACAACAAGATGCTGGTCGAAGTTCGCCCGGTGGTCAGCGAAGCCGAACTGACTCAAGCACTGACGGCGATGGAATCCACTCTGAAGGACACGCCGATCTTCGAGGAGGTCAGCAACTTCGCGTCGTCCGTCGCCGAAGACATGCGTTACTTGGCCATGTTGGCGCTGCTGGCCAGCGGTGTCTGCACCGTCACCTACCTGTGGTTCCGCTTCACGAAGGCGGACTTCGGCATCGCGGCCGTCGTCGCCGTGTTCCACGATGTGTTCTTCACCATGGCATGCTTGCCGCTGGCCTACTACGTCTCGAAGACTCCGCTGGGACCGATTCTCGGCCTGGAAGACTTCAAGCTCAACCTGTCGATCGTCGCCGCGCTCTTGACGATCGTCGGATACTCGCTGAACGACACGATCGTGATTTTTGACCGCATCCGCGAAATCCGTGGCCGCAATCCGCAACTCACCCTGGAGATGGTCAATGACAGCGTCAATCAAACGCTTTCCCGCACGCTTCTGACCGCACTGATCGTGTTCATCACGGTCGTCATCCTGTATGCGATGGGAGGTGAAGGGATTCACGGCTTCGCGTTCTGCATGTTGGTTGGCACGCTGGTCGGCTGCTACAGCACGATCTACATCGCCAGCCCGCTGTTGCTGTGGATGTGGAACCGCGAACAAAAACAACGCGCGGCGGGACGGCTGTAGGACAAGTCACTCGAAGTGTCCGCCCGTCGCTGACGCTTCGAGTTTTAGCTCCTCTGCCACGTCGCGTGAAAACGGCCACGGATGGCATCCCACAGGGCCGCGATGGTTGTGGCGTTGAGGGCCACGAACATCAACTGTGCTCCGAAGAGTACGGAACGTCGGCCGGCTCGTTGGAACCACCAGCCGATCAGTGCGGAGACGTAGAACGCGACATGCCAAGTCAGCAGCACGGCGTACAGCGGATCACTCGCTAGCAGGAAGTTCGCGACCACGGCCGCCACGAGCAGAGTTGGTGAAATCAGACGTGCGAGCTTGTGCGAGACGAACTCAAACCAGATCGGGTTCCGCCACGGCAGCAGCCACGCCGGATGGTTCACGATCAACTGTGCCGCCCCCGCGATCGTGCGGCGTTTGCGGATCGACTCCTTCGTGGTCGAGTCCGAAGGCTGATCGAAGGCGATCGCCGCTGGCTCGAATAGACAGCGATAACCGGCAGTCACCGCCTGCATGGGGATGACCACGTCGTCCAAGATCGTTTGCGGCGGGATCGGTCGAAACAGCGAGCGTCGCAGCCCGTACAAGGCTCCCGTCGCGCCGGGGACGCTTCGGAATCGTCCCTCGCATTTGCGAATGAATTTCTCGTATCGCCAATAGATGCCGATCCCGTTGGACGCGGTCGTCGCTTCGCCTTCCGAGCGAAAAACAAGCTCACCCGAAACGGCACCGACGGTCTCGTCCGCGAAGTTGGCAGCCAATTCCGCGATCGCTCGGCGGTCGAGTTCTTGCCGAGCATCCATCAGCACGACGATTTCGCGTTGGCATTGCGGCAAGACCTCATTCAACACCGACGGTTTGCCACGCCGTTCTGGGAACGCAATGAGCCGAACTCGCGGATCGTTCGATGCCGCGATCACGGCCGCCGTGTCGTCAGTCGATCCGTCCGAAGCGACAATCAACTCGTGAATCAGGTGCGCGTTGTCGCTAGCGAGCACACTGGCGATCTTCTTCGGCAGCCGAGCGGCTTCGTTGTAGGCCACGATGACGACCGAGACTTCATCCTTGCTTGTGGCCTTCTTGGTCCGCAAGGGCCGCAAACGCGACAGCGCGAACACCAGCAACGGGTAGCCCACGAAGATGTAGGCCACGCCGAAGATGCTCAACCAGAAGATCAGTTGCCAGAGAGGAAGCGAAGTCATGTCAGTTCGTCGCTGTTGAAAATCTTTGGATCGTGTCCATCATTTTTTGCCGTCCATTTTCTGCCTGCTCTTCGTGTTCGCGAGAGGAAGGCACCGAGACGGAAAATGGACGGCGAAAGATGGAATCACTTGTTGGGCCGACTTGGTTTAATAACTCCGCGAGTTGTTCGGCTTGACGGCGACGTTCAAATTGGGAGGCATCCCACAGGCCAGTGGGTAGCGACACGCCGAGCCGGTGACGCTCGATTTCGTCACCCAAGCGTTGAGCGAGTCCCGTCACGTCGCTCGGCGAATGCACGAACGCGAATGGGCAATCATTCAGCAACGACGAGACCTCACCCGGAGGCACGATCGCGAAGATCGGACGACGGACAGCGAGGTACTCAAACATCTTCGCGGGGACGACTCGGCCCGCTTCCGGCAAGTCCGACAGCAGCAAGCACAAGCCGTCGGCGGAACGCATCAGCCGCAGAGCGGCGTCGTGGTCGAGATACGGTTGGCGGACGACTCTGCAGGGCAATCGGCCGAGCTGATCGAGCCATTCGTCCTGAGCCGCCATGCGTCGGCCGACGAAATGCAGTTCCAGCCGTGAAGCCAAGTCGGGAGACCGTTCGGCAAGCTGTTGCACTGCGCGCACGACTGGCTCGACCGACGTCAGATTCCAGAGCGTACCGATGTAGGCCAACTTGTACGGCTGAGTCGGATCGTTCGCCGCCTCTAGCGTCGCATCCGGGAGCGGCGGCGTTCCGTCATGAAAGTCGGCCGCGTCGAAACCGTTGTAAATGTGCGTGACCAGCGGATGACTTTCAGAGACTCGCGCGACCTCTTGCAGCGACTCCGCGCTGTGCCGAGTCGTGGCGATCAGGGCCGACGCGGTTCGCACGCAGAGACTTTGCTGGTGCTGCTGCCACGTCCGCGACAGCCAGCCCAAGCGTTTGTTTTCCAGATACGAGTTGCTGATGCTCCACTCGTCGCGATAGTCGAGCACCAACGGCAGGCCGGTACGGCGAGCCAATTCCGCTCCGATCAGGAACGAAGAAAACGGCGGAGCGGTGACGAAGATCGCGTGGTGTTTCCGTTGTCCGAGAACTCGCAACCCGGCTTCGATCGCTTGCGAATTCCACAACACCTGCGGATCAGGTTGCAGCAGAAAATTCGCGGCACCTCGCAGCGCCCGTTTCGCGGCGGCCAGAAGGCTCACCCGAAGCGTCAGCGAGGGGGAATCGCCATCAGCATTGCTCGCGGAGACGATTCGCTTCAGCGCGTAACCAGGCTCAAGCGTGCGAGCCTTTACAACCACTGTCTGCGGCGGAATGTCCGCGAGCAGCGATTCGTCGTAGACCGGCACGGATGGGTTCTCGGTGGTCAGCACCGTCGCGTCCCACCCGAACTCCGGCAGGTACTTCACGAATTTGGTGATGCGCTGCACACCCGCCCCGCCCACCGGCGGAAAGTTGTACGAGACAACGAGCACTCGCTTCGAGGATTTTGAATCGGGCATGATCGCTTTCATGGAACGGTGATTCCGTGGGGCAGGTTTTCAACCTGCCTGGCTGGGACAGGCAGGTTGAAAACCTGCCCCACGTTCGACTCGCCCCGCAGGCTTCGTAGCAACGAGACGAGATCGTGGGCCGTGTCCCGCCAACTTCGGCACTGCACAGACTGCGCGACGGCGAGATATTCGGGACGCAAGACTCGCTCGATCGCGACGGACATCGCCGCCGGGTCTCCGACCGGGACCAACTCGGCAAACGGCGAGCCGCCTTGCGATTGAGC